>NZ_JCAIOM010000016.1:0-121115 GCF_059587025.1 Chryseobacterium sp. DZ-32 | reverse complement strand
ACTCTAATAAAGGAGGCTGGATTCCTGCGGAATGACACAGTAGGAAAGAAGCAGGCCAAATAAAAAGAAAGACGCCATTGCAACCAATAACTCCATTGAAAGATAACCACGGAATCGGTATCCCGGACTTCGTTACATCATTTTATAATTTATCATTGATGATTCATTCACCATCCTAGCCCCGATAGGAATGGTTACCCCGCAGCTGGGTTGGAGGGTGAATGGGTTGGAGCGTGGGACCCTGCGGCTTTGCTCAGGGCGGGAGCGCAGGCGCGAGGAGTATGAATGGATAGCGGGAAACAGCTCCTGAAATTATTGATATCTGTATATGCTGGTCAACAGAAATAAATGAGTAGCCAAACGTCTTTAGTATAGTGATCGTTTTTAACTTGTGACCAACTTTATTCAATTACCAGAGATTTTTGTTTTTGTAATTTAAAATTGTGTAACTTAGTAAGGTAAAAACAGTTACGAATCTAAAAATATATACTATGAAAAAACATTTATTCCCTCTATTTTTACTGTTGTTAGGTGTAAATGCGCAAGCACAGCAGGATTTCTTTGCGATTACGGGAAAAGATACCCAGAGTATTAGTTTCAATGATTTCCGGGCAATTGATGCAACAAATGGAACTTCAGGAGAGAAATTTTTCACTACTGATTCTTCAGCAAAGGTGTTTTCACAAACAAAAAAAGGCATTGTAGCAGAGGACAGGAATTCTTACAACCATTCCCAATCTGTTACATTAGCAGCTCTTGCCTATGATTCTTTGAACAATAATCTGGTATACATGCCTATGTTTTCTTCGAATATCTATGTTTTGAATCCGAAGACAAAGGAAATTACTTTAGTGGAAAATAAGGTGGCAAGAGTATCATCATGTGATATTAATTCTCATATTACCAGAATGGCAACCGGATATAACGGTAACATCTATGCTGTCAATAATGCGGGGACACAGTTTTTGGAAATCAACAAAAAAGCAGGAGAATACACTGTGACTGATCTTGGAATTATTAAAGATGACCCTTCTAACGGAAGAGATTCTTTTACGGCTATGGAGACTGGTTTTGGAGGTGATATGATTGCTGATGCAGATAATAACTTCTATGTTTTTGCTGCTTCAGGAAATGTTTTCAAAGTTCTGACAAAAGATTTAAAAGCGAAATTTATAGGTAAAATTGCTGGTATTCCTGATAATTATTCCGTAAATGGTTCTGCTGTAAATGCTCAGGGGAAAGTGGTAATAGCAAGTGCAAAGGGAGGTGCTTTATACGAGGTAGATCTGACAACTTTGCAGGCTAAACAGCTTCCGGGAGAACAGGGACTTCATATCTACGATTTGGCAAGTAAATATTTTGCTAATGATAAATCTTCACCAGTAAATACTCTGGCTGCTAATCTTGATATTTATCCGACAAGAGTTGATGAACACTATATCAACGTTCATGTTAATAATAATTTAAAAGGTGCCGTTAAACTGAACATTTTTGATATGGCAGGTAAAAATGTAATGACTCAGAGTTTATCGGTGAAAAATGGCTCAATGGACGAAAAAGTATACCTTAAAGGATTGGTAACCGGAGCGTATATTGTAAATATTGCTGATGAATCAGGAAAAGTTATATTCAATAAAAAGATTTTAGTTACAAGATAATAGAGTGCTATAAATTAGCCTATAAAGACCTTTTCAAATTATTTTGAGAAGGTTTTTTAATGATTATTTGATATCCAATAAGTTTTATTTTTCGATATTAAAATGTACTTTTATAAAAAAATATAGATGAAACTATACTTTAATGTAGGATATATTGTAAATGCTGGAGAAAATTTGCAGCTGGTATTTGGTGAAGACGAGAATACCGTACATGTCCATACTATGTTTTATGCGGAGAATGGTTTATGGAAATGCGAAGTAGACTATTTTTCAAAACTCATTTCTTATCATTACCGGGTGGTGAATGAAAAAGGAAATGTATTAAGAGAAGAATTTGTGGGGCATCATTTGAGTTTTCCACATAATTATAAGGAGTTTATCATTTTTGATGAATGGAATAACAAAAACTTTCCTGAGAATTATTTAAATAATAAAATCCTTTACAATAAGCTGCACGATTTTATTCCCGAAAAAGTTACGGTTTTAAAAAAGCATACCCATCTGTTCAGGATAGAGGCCCCTATTTATAATAAGGATTGGAGGATTGTTCTTTTCGGAAGTACAGCATCACTGGGAAACTGGAGCTATGACAAAGTTGTTCATCTTAATCAGACAGATTTTGGAATGTGGGAAACTTCTGTTGAAATTCCGGAGAATGAATTTATCCAGTTTAAATATTGTATTTATGATACGAAAGAAAACAGGGTTATAGATGTAGAAACAGGAGAAAACAGATTTACAGTTGCCAATCCGCTGAGTGATGTGCTGCAGGTAGTTTCCAATCATTATTTTAGGTTTAAGGGATATCAGATGTATCATGATGCCGGTGTCGCAATTCCTGTATTCTCATTGAGAAGTGAGGAGGGATTCGGAGTAGGGGAATTTACAGACATTAAAAAACTGGCAGATTGGACAAAAGAAACCGGTCTTGGAATTATTCAGATTCTTCCGATCAATGATACAACAGCCAATTATTCATGGACAGATTCTTATCCATATGCAGCAGTATCTGTTTATGCGCTGCATCCGCAGTATATCTCTTTAGAAAACCTTGATTATTCTTTACCTAAAGAATTAGTTGATGACTATCTGTCTGAAAAAGAGAAATTAAACTCTTTGGATCTGATCGATTATGAAAAGATGATTGAAGGCAAATGGAAATACCTTACAGCTGTTTTCAACAAGGAAAAAGACAAAATTTACAAAGACAGAAATTTCAAGAAATTCATCAAGGATAATGAATACTGGCTTGTTCCTTATTCTGCATTCTGTGTTTTGAGAGACAAATATAAAACACCTAATTTCAACGAGTGGAAAACTCACAAAAAATATATTGCAGGAAAGATTTCACAGTTTTTTACAACGAAGAATAAAGACTATGATATTTCAATGCTTCATGCCTGGGTACAGTATCAGTTACATATACAGCTGAAAGATGCTGTTGATTATACCCATAACCTGGGAGTTTCGTTGAAGGGAGATCTTCCCATTGGTATTTACAGATATTCTGTAGAAGCCTGGACAGAACCGGAATTATTCGGAATGGATTTTCAGGCTGGTGCACCACCTGATCAGTTTACTGAGTTGGGACAGAACTGGGAGTTCCCGACTTATAATTGGGAAGCCATGAAAGCAGACGATTATAAATGGTGGAAAAACAGGTTCAAAGCACTGGAACAGTATTTTGATGCCATGAGAATCGATCATATTTTGGGATTCTTCAGAATATGGAGAATGCCGGTTTCTGCTGTACAAGGAATTTTAGGATACTTTTACCCGGCTGTTCCTATTGTTTTGGATGAATTCAAGGCCTGGCAGATTCCGTTTAATTTTGACAGGTATTGTAAGCCTTTTATCAACAATAAGATCTTATGGGATTATTTTGGAGAAGAAAGCGCAAAAGCTCTTGAGTTGATGAACCGTAATGAAGATGGTACCTATGCTTTTAAAGAAGAATTTAATACCCAGAGAAAACTTGTTGACTTCTTTAAGAAAAAATCATACGGACCTATTGAAGAGAAATTGATTTCCCTTTGTGCCAATGTTTTGTTTTTACCGGAAGAAAGAAATGGGAAGACGGTTTACCATCCCAGATTTAATGTTTACAATACGGAGTCTTATCAATACCTTCCCGAATCGGAACAGAAAAGTATATATGACCTTTACCATGACTACTTCTTCAGAAGACAGGACCGCTTGTGGTTTGAAAAGGCCATGGAGAAACTTCCTGTTATCCTGAATGCTACCAAAATGCTGATCTGCGGTGAAGACCTGGGAATGGTTCCTGCCTGTGTACCTGTTGTAATGGACGAATTGGCCATCATAGCATTGAAAGTACAAAGAATGCCTTCTGAAAATATTCCGTTCTATAATCCTAAGAATGCAAACTATATGAATGTAGTGACAGCTTCTTCCCATGACAGTTCAACATTGAGACAGTGGTGGAAAGAAGATCCTGTATTGACACAGAAATATTACAATCAACAGCTGATACAATACGGAAAGGCACCTGAAGATCTCAATCCTCACCTGGCTGAAATCATTATGAAGCAGCATCTGTATAATGAGGCTATGCTTGCTATTTTCCCGATGCAGGAGTTTCTGGCAACAGATGATGAGCTTACCAATAAGAAAATGGACAACGAAAGAATCAACAATCCGGCGGTTTTTCCACATTATTGGCGCTACAGAATGCATATAAAACTTGAAGATCTGAAAGAGAAAACCTCTTTCAACAAGAAAATTGCACATTGGGTAAAAGATAGTGGAAGGGCGTAAATTTTACATCTGATTATCAGATGGTTAAAAATATTTTAAAAGAAGTTTAATCTTATGATTTAACTTCTTTTTTTTATTTGTATCAAAAAGATAGAATTAAGATATTCTGCTATATATTAACCAATTAACGACTATAGAGATGAAAAAAATATTTTTGGGATTAGCTTTCGGGTTGGGCGTTTTGACGTCTGCTCAGCAATATCCGAATAATGGTTGGGATGATGACGGTTATTATCAGAATGAGGGAGGATATTACAGTGATGAAGATGACAGAAATTATTTTCCTGACGATTATTACTACAATTATCCTCAGGATTATTATCCAAATAATTATTACCAAAGCTATTATAACGACTACAGAGGAAGTATTATCAATATCGACTGGAACGGATTTTTCGTACAGAACAGATTAAGCAGATGGCAGGTAGACCAGATTATGAGATTGAATAATCTGTTTGCAAGCTTCACAGCATGGAATAATTTCTACAGATATAATCCGGACAGATGGTATTATGACAGGTTTTATGCATTGGAAAGAATTTTAGGACCAAGAGTATTTGTGGTTTTCCAGAATAACTATTACAGAGGTTCCAGCCCAATCGTATATTTCCAGAATTACAGAAGAACGTATTACGTACCGAGATATACGGTAATGCCTAGGTATAGAAATATTAATATCAACGTTTACAGGGTAGACCGCTCAAGATTCCGTAGAATGGATAATCCTACTTTTGATATTATCAGAAGAGGCAGCAGACCGGATAACGGTTTCAGAAACACGGGAAACAATGGAAATTCAGGAGGCTTCCGAGGTAATAACGGAAATAACAATAATTCTGGTTTCAGAAATGATAATAACGGTGGTTTCAGAAACAGTAACGGAGGTGGCTTCCGGGGAAATTCTGATAATGGAGGAAACAGAGGAAATAATGATAACGGAGGCTTCAGAAGTAATAATGGTGGCGGATTTAGAGGGAATAGTGAAGTAAGAAGAGAAGCTCCTAAAAGAGAAAACAATAGCGGATTCAGAGGAAACAATGGAGGAGGCTTCAGACAAAGATCTGAAAGTTCTGCACCTAGACAAGAAAACCGTGGTAATAACGGTGGTGGTTTTAGAGGCAGTTTAGTAAAGAATTAATTTTCATATATTATATTTAAGTGGTGTGAAGGGCAGGTTTTTATAATCTGTCCTTTTTTTGTTGTTTTATTAATTTGTTTTTGTTAAAATTTAACATTATTTATGAATTCGTTAATTTAACTTGTGTTTTAATTCATTATCAAAAAGATATAATAACAAAATAACAATTAATTAAATTTTAAAAAGATGAAAAAATTAGTTTTAGCAATAGCATTTATCGGAATGGGAAGTTTTGCAATGGCACAACAAACAACCCCTCAGGACAAACAGGCAAGAGCTGCTGAAATGAAGCAGAGAATGGAGCAAAAACAACAGGAACATTTAGACCAGATGCAAAAAGACCTTAATCTTAATGCTTCTCAGGTAGCTCAGATAAAGGTACTCCAGGATAAAAGAAAAGCGGAAATGAAGGCAGAGTTTGACAAACATAAGGCAGACAGACAAGCTAAGATGCAGGAAATGCACGCCAAAAGAGCACAAATGGATGCTGATATGAAAAAAATCCTTACTCCTGATCAATATGATAAATGGCAGGCTGACAGAAAAGCTAAAGCAGAGAAAATGAAGATGGCTATGAAAGAAAGAAGAATGATGAAAAAGCCGATGAATACAGGAACTGCTGAAGTAAAATAACAGTTTGTAATTTTAGTTTTTTAATGTTTTAAGGGTGGATGTTTTTCCATCCTTTTTGTATTAATTTTCTTTAAAACTTTTGATTTCGGGCTTTTATTCCCTATTTTTGACTATAAATTTAATACGTATGGTTAGCGAAAAAATTGCAAAATTAATTAACGAACAAATTGCCCACGAACAATACGCCGCTCAATATTATCTTTCAATGTCTGCATGGTTTTCAGGAAAAGATCTTGATGGAATTGCCAACTATTTCAGAGTACAGAGCAAAGAAGAATTGATGCATGCAGATAAAATGTTTGATTATCTGAATGATGTAGGAGGAGAAATTATCATTGGAGAAATTCCAAAACCTCCACATGAGTTCGAAAACGCAACGGATATTTTTGAGAAAGCATTAGCGCATGAGAAAGTCGTAACTAAAAGTATTTTCAATATTGTAAAAAATGCAAACGACGAGGGAGATTTCGCAACAACTTCATTCCTGCAGTGGTTTATCAACGAACAGGTAGAAGAAGAAGCGAGTGCTTCTCAATACGTAACAAAAATCAAAATGGTATGCGATAATCCATCTGCATTATACCTTTTTGATCAGGAATTGGCACAGAGAGTATTTACTCCTGATACAACTGCTTAAGATTGAAAATTTTTCAAAATATAAAACCGTTATCCTTAAGAATAGCGGTTTTTTTGTTATGATAAAAGAATTATTTCCTATACGGCCGCCTTTGAATTCTGACAGCAGAAATAAAAACCACCGCTCCCAATACAAAACTTAGAAATAAAGAGTTGGCAATATTTTCAGCGGGCCCAAAATGGTGGTCATCCGGGGTAACGGGCGGGTCTAAGCAATCAACGATATTGTAAGTGACCACTGTCGTAAATAACATGATAATCAGGCTTATAAAAAAGGAGTTCAAGTATATTCTCATGGTTGGTTAGTTGTAAAACAAAATATAATCAAAGACTGTATGATTGTACTCGTCTTAGAATAAAAATACTAAAACCTTTTTATATTTGAAAAATTTTTGTGAAAAATTGTTACAGTAATGTTTTGTAAATCTTTAGATTACAGATAAATGATCTGAATTTTGAGTACTTTTTTGCCCAGACGTTCAAGAATATTTTTATATCCTTCTACCTGCGCTTCATCTTTCGCTTTGGGTTCACCGGTTTTGAAATCTACAATTATATAACCTTCTTCACCCTTTAAAATACGGTCTGGCCTGAAAATATGGCTTTCTCCTCTTTCAGAGATCATGATATCTTTTTCGTTGATTACTTCCCATTTTTCATCAAAAAATTCTGCATACGTTCTGACAATTTCCTGTAATGTAATCTGAATTTCATTTTTTTCCTCCAGTGTAATCTGTCCTTCCAAAGCATAACCATCCAATACCTTCGCTATATCCTTTTCCGTATTGATCTTCGATAAAAGTTCATGCACAAAAAGCCCGATTCTTACCTTTTCATTTCGTACCTGATAATTTTTAGACGGCGTAGCTATTTTGATGGATGTACTTTTTTCATTAACATTCTTCAGGTTCTGGATATTCTGGGTTTTAAAAGAAGAGCTTTTATCTTTAGAATATTTCTTCAGCATTTCAGGATTCACCGGGTAAACATCAAACTCGTCAGCCTGTTCAGGATTTTTTGTCTGAAGGAATTCCAGAAGCTCAAGATTATTAGAGGTCTTATTTGCCTTTTGCAGATAGAAAAACAGCTGTTCAACAGGTCTGGTGGTAGCCACGTATTGCAGACATAATCTGTCGATCAGGTTTTTATAAGAATTCTTTGTGTTGAAAAACAGAATTTCATCATCATAAGCTTCCAGGTTTTTACTAAACTGATTGATGTTGACCGATTTTAAAGCTTCATTCTCGTTTGTGTCAAACCAGTTGGTAAATTCACTGTCCCGGTTTTTGTTTATCATTGGGATAAAAACAATCGGGAACTCCAGTCCTTTAGACTTGTGGATTGTCATAATCTGGACAGCGTCGATATTTTCCGAAGCCTGAATAGTGTATGAAGAAGCTTCTTCATCCCAGTATTTCAGAAACTCTTTGGTACTGGCACCTGCGTTCTGCGTAAAGTTGAAAAGCATTTCCAGGAAGTTCAGTAAAAAGTCTGTTTCTTTATTTTCAACAGAAAATTCGTTGATATAATATTCGATAAAATTATAAAGATTGAATCTCGGAAAGTTATCCTGTTTAAGCTGCAGCGAATATTTTTGCTGGATAAACTGCAGAATTTCTTCATGCCCTTCAATATCCAGAATTTCTTTCATTCCTAAAGTGAAATCCGGCATATCAATTTTTCCGAGTGTATTCAGATGGTACATCATCATAATCAGACAATGTTTATTCTTAGGATTGAGTTCCCAGCGAAGAAATTCAATAACAGCCTTTAACGTATTGGAAAGTTCCAATGTAAGGCCTTTATCAGAAATTGTTTTAATATTGGTTTCTTCTCCTTTGTAGCTAACTTTTAAAGCTCCCAGTTTCTGAGAATAACTGAAAATATCAAAATTTCCACGGCAAAGAATGGTGATGTCAGAAAACTTGAAACCATTATCCAGACACTCCTGGATATCTTTCCGCATCCTTTCTGAGGTATCATTGTAAAATTCTTCATTCGTAAGATTTTCGATCAGATTTACCTTTACGCGCCCATCCATTTTGGATTTTGGATTTTGCTCAGCATCTGCCCCGAAAATATTCTGATGTTCTTCCAGCAATCCTTCAGAATGAAAACGGTACAGTTCATTGTTGAATTGTACAATGTTTCTGGCACTTCTCCAGTTATCCTTTAATACCAGAAGATCAGCTTCTTTAGGTGAAAATTCTTTTTTGTTGATGATATCCAGCATTAGTTTGCTTTCCCCACCACGAAACCTGTAAATACTTTGCTTGGGATCGCCCACCAATGTAAATGACGTGTATTCTGTAGAAACACTGTGATCTCTCAGCGGAACAAAATTCTGCCACTGTAGTTCTGACGTATCCTGAAACTCATCAAAGAAATAATGCTGAAACTGTGAACCTACTTTTTCATAAATAAAAGCAGAAGGTTCATTTCTAAGATTTTCATTGATCAGAATATTAAATTTAGAAAGAAGAACAAGATCATTTTCTTCTTCAATTTTCTGAAGCTCATCCTGAATATCTTTGTTTACCTTTAAAGGAAGAAGAGCAGACAAAACTTTCTCTTTCTTTTGAGTTTCAATATACAGAATGATAAGTTTCATTCGGTTGTCGAGAAGCTGATCCAGGATTTCGAAAATTTCAGATTCTTTATGTTTCGATTTTGAAGACGCTCCCTTTCTATAATTATTGATAACAGATTCTTCCTGCGTAGTAGGGAAAGGAAAACCAGTTCTTTTCTGTTGATAAAAATCAATAACCTTTGTAAAGAATCCTCCGATTCCATTTTTACCCTGAGCAAAATCTTCAATATCAATATTTCTTGATCTGAATAATTCAATAGAGCTCGCAGCCAGCGCTGCGGACTGTTTTTTATTGAGAACAATCTCTTTACGAAGCGTATTCTTGATATTCTCATAACTGGCATCGTCAAAGCTTTTATTGCTTTTCAGATGCTCGTAGTGAATATCCTTTACAAATTCCTTAGCCGAATCATAAAGATTTTTATTAAGATTGATCCTTTCATTGTTTTCAAGGCTGTAGTCTACATAATCCATGAAAGAATTGGAAATAGTCTCATTCTCACCAATCTGATCCAGCATCTTATCAACGGCTTCTATCAGAAACGGTTCAGCTTCAATTTCAAGGTTAAAATTTTTAGCCAGTCCCAATTCATAGGAAAAACTTCTTACCAGCCTTGAGTTAAAACGGTCAATCGTTCCGATATTCAGTGTGGAATAATTGTGGAGAACATAGTCCAGCATTTTTTTTGAACGCTGATGAAGGTCATCAATGGTAATTTGCAGACCCTGTTCTTCAAATGCTTTCTGGATGTTTTTCAGATCCGTATTCTCTGCATAATCTTTAGCTGAAAAATTTCCCAGCCACGATAAAATTCTTTCCTTCATCTCATTCGCTGCTTTATTGGTGAAAGTAAGCGCGAGAATATTCCTGATCGACTGCTGTTGATTAGGATAACGGAGACAGATCATCAGAAGCCTTTGTACCAGGGCATAGGTTTTCCCGGATCCGGCAGAAGCATTGATGACTGTGTAAGAATTTTGCATTGTTAAAAGAGAATTGAGACTGCAAGTTAGCTAAAATTTAAAAGAAACTTTAACAATTTAATTACGCTATTTAACAGTTTACAAGGCAAAAATCAAAAAGAAATATTAAAACGCGTTAACTGTGGTTAAACTTATGGGATACATTAAAAATAATTTTAGCTTTGCTTTATAAAAAATAGCCCGTGAAACTTAAACTATTCTTTTTCTTATCCTTTATTTTTTTTATCCATACCCATGCCCAAAGTTATATATTTGGTAAAATTATTTCCGAAAACGGTACTGAAATGCAGGATGTGAATGTTGTCAATATCAGAACTGATGAGATTGTAGTTTCCAACAGGGATGGTCATTTTATGATTTCGGGGAGGCAGGGAGATGAGCTTCGTTTTATAAAGGCTGGTTATGAACGTATCACCAAAATAGTTTCCCAGGAAAACACACAATCTCCGATGAATATAAGTATGGTTCGCCAGACTATTCAGATTCCTGAAGTGGAAGTGAAACAGGGGCTAACCGGAAACCTTAAAATTGATTCAAAACTTTATAATAAACCTCAAAAGGTTGAAAAACTGCTCAAAGATATGGATCGGTATATGGCTCAGAAATCAGATCCCAGAATACTGGCTGCAAAACCCGGGGAATTTGTACAGCCGAAAGGGCAAGGGTTTTCTATTGGGAAAGTGAAGGACAAATGGGATGATGTAGATTTAATGAAATACATCAGAGCAAGCCTTGGTGACGATTATTTTACCAATCTTAAAATTGAGAAACCTCTGATAGAACATTTTATTTATTATGTTTTTGCAGGCGGTTTTGAAAGGAAAAAAATCCTGAAATACGGATTCTGCAGTGATGCAGACCTGAACAGGTTTCAGCGTTTTGTCCTGACAAGAATTTCATCTTATCGTGCTCCGCAAACTCAAAGATAATATGGAAATAAAATATATCAGAAGAGTTTTATTATTAGTGCTTTTTTGTACCGCTTCAGGATTGTGGGGACAGCAAAAAATATCAGGAAAGGTAATAACAGGCGATGACCTTGATTTAGCTCCTGTACTCGTTGTTAATATTTCAGGGAACAGAAGCGTATTGAGTGATATGTCCGGAAAATTTGAAATCGAAGCTAAAGAAAATGATGAGATCAGATTTGTAAAAGAAGGATATTACCGTGTTGATAAAAAATTGACCAAAGAAGAGATCAATACTCCTTTCAATATTATTCTGAAGAAGATGGAAATTCAGATTCCTGAGGTCAGGATTAAGTACCGGCCTACCGGAAATCTGGCAAAAGATAATCAGCATTATAATGAATCCAGAAAGCTTCAGGCCTTAAAATCAGATATGGATGATTATATGAGAAGTCCGCTGAATGAGCCTTTACCTGATAATGCCACATCAAAAACTTTTACCGGTCATGATTTCAATGCAGGGCAGGTCAATCTGTTTGGCGTATTTAATGCTGTAAAGAAACTGGCACAGCCTAAGGTTACCAAAGCCAATTACAATGAAACTCAGGATTTCCTCAGGAGGGTTAAGAATGAAGTAAATCTGAGGTTCCTTAAAAAGTACGGAATGGATGAAGAACAGATTGATGCATTTCTTCTGTATGCCGATAAAACCCGTTCATTGGCGAAAAGATACCGTAAAGATTTTAGTATCACTGTCATTGAATATGAACTTAAAATTGCTTTCGGGGAATACAGTAAGACAAACAAATTAGAAGGAGTTAAAGAATAATATATAAAAATCAGAAGTTGGGTTATTTTACTGAAAATATTGAAACATCCGGACAGAGAAAGTTTTTTCTTTTCCTGATGCTTCTGTGCAGTACTTTTATTTTTTCTCAGCAGAAAGTGACAGGGCGAATCGTAGATGACAATGGAGAGAATTTAAGTAAAGTAATTGTTATCAATATGTCTACTGATAAAAAAGTATATTCTGATTCTGAAGGTATATTTTCTATTGATGCCAATCCTAATGATGAATTAAGATTTGTAAAAGAAGATTTCAGAAGAGTTTCCAGAAAAGTTCTTACCAATGATATCAATTTGCCACTCTTTATTACTCTTTATCAGATTCCGAAGGATGTAGGAGAGGTCAAAATTGTGAAAAAACTCACCGGAGATCTGGAAACAGATTCCCGGATTGTTGCTAAAGTAGATAAAGGAGAGCAGGTGAGAGATGCCGTCGGTCTTCCGCAGCCGGTCGGAAAAATGAGAGAAAAACCGGCAGAAGTAAAAAGTGTACTTTTACCTATACTTTTGGGAAACCTGAATGTTCAGGGCGTATATGATCTGATAAGCGGGAAAGCCAGAAGACAGAAAAGACAATACAGATATGACGATCTTCAGGAACATATCGTCTGGGTTCGGGATAGAATAGAGGATGAATATTTTATCAAAGCCGGAATTCCTGGTGACAGAATTTCAGAATTTATTCAATTTTCATTTTTAGCAAAACCTCAGGTACGAACCTATGTAAAAGCAAGAAATCTTTCGGGGGTTATGCTGAGACTGGAAGAGACAGTTCCTCTTTTTCTGGAGAGAGTAAATCAGGATCAAAAGTAATTTAAATGTTAATAAATTCTTAAAATATTGGAATAGAAATTGATACCATTTTGGTAACACAAATTCACACATTTTATGAATAAAAACATTTTTGCAGTAGCTATTGCAGCATTAGGTTTTGTAGTGGGTCTCAGTTTTTTGGGAAATGCTATTAAAAACAGGAATAAATCTGAAAATACCATTTCCGTGACAGGATTAGGAACCAAACAGTTTACATCAGATCTGATCACCTGGTCCGGAAGCTTTTCCAAAAATAATGTGGATCTCAAATCTGCCTACGATGAACTGGCAACAGACAGAAAAGTAATTAATGACTATTTGCTTTCAAAAGGGATACAACAGAAAGAGATCGTATTTTCTTCCGTAGATATTCAGAAACAGTTCAGAAGCTATAATGATTCAAACGGAAACTATGTACAAGGGGAATTCTCCGGTTATAATCTCACCCAAAAAGTTTCTATTGAAAGTAAAGAAGTGGGAAAAATAGAAAACCTCTCCAGAAATATTACCGAAATTATCAACCGTGGCATTGAATTCACTTCTTCTTCACCAGCGTATTTCTACACCAAGCTGGCTACAGTAAAACAGGAAATGATTGCCAGTGCTACAAAAGATGCTAAAGAACGTGCTGAAAAAATTGCAGAAAATTCTGGAAGCAGTCTTGGAAATCTGAAGAAAGCAACAATGGGAGTGATTCAGATTACGGCACCCAACTCCAATGAAGATTATTCTTATGGCGGAACTTTCAATACTTCATCCAAAGAAAAAGAAGCCAGTATTACCATCAAGCTCGAATACGAAGTAAATTAATATAGAAAAACGCCGGAAGACTATTCCGGCGTTTTATATTTTAAGCATAAATAATGTTATGAATTTCTTTTTTGGCTTCCTCTACATTTTCGGGAGTATAATTGGCAAGCAGCCATAAGTTTAAAGATTTTTTTCCTTCGCCATAGCTCGGCTGAACATGAGTAGTGTCAATCAGACTGAAATTATTTCTCTGATAAAAAGAATACCGTCTTGAAGCATCTTCGCTCAATTCTGCAGGTTCAATTTCCAGAACAATACTTGGATAATTTTCTGATAAATGATTCATTATATGAGATCCCAGTTTTTTACTTCTGAATGCTTCAAACACTTCAAAATGCTCTACAAAAACAAAAGAACTCAACTTCCACAGGATGAGGTAGCCAATAGCTTCCGATTCGTGGATAACAGACATGAATTCCACATAAGGATTTGAAAATAAACTTTCAAACTGATCTTTATCTCTTTGTTCATCTACAGGAAAAGTGGTAGTATAAGAAGTATAGATTTCCTGAACTCTAGGATCTTCTGCGGAAGTAATCGGTAAAAATTCCATAATTTATAAATCAAAGACACTTGGTCTTCTGGTGATGAAAATATCTTTAATCCAAAGGGTGAATGCCAGTCCCAGATAGATCAGAAAGAAAAATCCAGCTGTAGCGAAAGTAGAATAGATGAAGAAAACTCTCAATTTAGAAACAGGAATTCCCAGCTTGGCTCCCATTCTGGTCAGTACACCAAACCATTCTCTTTCCATTTTATGACGAATATTACTCAGCATTTCCAGATTGTTATTTAAAAGTTTGAATCTATTACTCAAAGTTAAGGAATTTTTTTGACAAAGATTTTGATCGACAAAACTGCCCGGATAAGGTTATTCTTTTAAAAGTTTATAGCCGATGGTGCAGGCTAAACAGTTTTTCGGTTCACAATAGGTTTTATAATGATAAATAAGGCTTTGACTTTCCAACGCATTGGTGACCTTTAATCCATGTTTTTTCCAGCTCGTAATGATGGTGTTTTTCTCTCCGGAAACTGTCTTGTAAAGCGCAATAATTTCATCTGCAATGTCTTCCTTATGATATCTGTGATAAGCATATTGTAAAGGAAGTATGGAATTCAGAATGAGAAGATCAACAAAATCTTGGCTCAGTGTTTTAGGCTGTACTTTGGAAATACTCCCGAAATTAAAATGAAAATCCCAATATTCAGAAGCTTTTACGGAGCTGAAAATAGTGTACAGCTGTTCTGCACTTCTTGCTTCCATGATTTTTGAAAATAAATTCTGCTGCCTGTACAGGCCAGCCAATTGTGACAACCGGATTGTTGGAAAATTAGGTGGTCTCAGTCTTAAAAACTTAGGATGAAATTTTAAATCAGAAATGGAAAATTTTGCCTTAATAAAATCGAATTCTTTTTTCCATATTTTCATCTGCCCGTCCTGTGGTTTGTCAAGCCATCCTGAAATTCCGAATAATAAGGCTTCAAGCTGAAGAGGATTCTGACGTATTTTATTGATAATACTGTAATCTATACTTTCCGCAATCTGCCGGAAAATAGAAGCATTTACTTTTAAACCGAATGAGTAGGCAAAACTGTGAAATAAAACGGCTTCAAAATTATTTTTATATTGATGTAAGCTCTGTTCAAGCTCTGAAGATTTCTCATCCAGTTTTTTCAGGATGCTTTCTTCATGAAAATTGACGGGTAATTTTTTCGGATCAAAAATTTTTTCACAGGCAATAAATTCCTCTCCATCAACCAGTTTTTCATATTTCGAGATGATATTTTCATCAATGTAACTATGCAATTCCAATGTTGGAACTTGCTTTACTGTAAGTTCACGAATTTCTATGTCGTGCTGGAATACCACATGAAGAATAATATTCCGGTAATTGGGATCCTGGGAATGATTGTGGAAAATCCAGTCTGAAGAGCGTACATGCAGTTCTATATTTCCTGCGAGAAGTAAGCCGTTGATTTTGATTTTAGCATCAATAAAATCAGGGCCAGCATTTTTATTCCATTTTCCAAAATGGATGATCTCAACGGAATTTCCTTCAATATCCTTGAAGTCAAAATTTTTGAAAACCTTATAGTTCCAAAGATATTGAAGTAGTTTTTCCGTCATAAGTGTGACGTAAATATAATAGAAATATTATACTTTCGTCAGCTCCTTATTAAAATTTTCTATGGTTGTTCTATACATTTTCTCATAGATAGGAAGAATGTTTTTCAAATCGAATTTTATTGCCTGATCTTTCGCATTTTGCTTCATTTTGGCTAAAAGTTCATCATTGCTCAACAATTTGATGGTATAGTTGCTCATAGCTTCTACATTTCCGATTTCAGCCAGATATCCGGTTTCCCCCTGAATATTCACCTCAGGAATTCCTCCTGCATTGGAACTGATAACCGGAGTATACGCAGCCATAGCTTCCAAAGCTGCAAGACCGAAACTTTCCTGCTCGGAAGGCAGGAGAAATACATCTGAAAGTTGTAAGATTTTATACAAATCATTTACCTTTCCTAAAAGGCGGATTTTGGAAATAAGCTCAGGATTTTCTTCAAGGAACTGATTTACTTTTTCCATATCAGGGCCTTCACCAATGATAATCAGCTTGGATTTCACTTTTCTTTCCACATTCTTAAAGATCTGCAGTACTTCGTCTACACGTTTTACAGGACGAAGGTTAGACACGTGGATCAGGATTTTTTCATCCGGATTGGCAAACTGGGTTCTCTGGCACTCAGAACAGTCATCAAATTCGGAATTATCAATAAAATTGGTAATCACCTGAATTTCTTTTTTGATATTGAAAAACTGAAGGGTATCTTTTTTCAGACTTTCAGAAACTGAAGTAATAGCATCAGACTGATTGATCGAAAATTCTACTGCGTGTTTATAACTTGGGTGCTGCCCTACAAGGGTAATATCTGTACCGTGTAATGTAGTGACCAACGGAATATCATTATTGTCTTCCTTGAGCATTTGTTTTGCCGTAAAAGCGGCATATGCGTAAGGAATGGCATAATGTGCGTGAAGAAGATCCAGTTTGTAAAGATTAACAACCCTATAAATCATAGAGCTTAACGCAATATCATAAGGCTGATACTGGAAAAGCGGATACGTCTGAACATTGACCCTGTGAAAGAAAATATTCGGGTTGGTGATATCTAATCTTGCAGGAAGTGCAGAACTGATGAAATGTACTTCATAGCCTTTGTTGGCCAAAGACATTCCTAATTCTGTTGCTACAATTCCGCTTCCTCCATAGGTGGGATAGCAAAGTATGCCTATTTTCATTAGATTATTATTGTTTTAATTTTGTATTATTTGGTTTTTGTTGAGGTTGCCATAGGAAGTTCTATACCCATTCCCGGTTTTAACTTGTCGTTAACCAGTACAGGAAGTTTTCCCCAGATTTTTGTTTTTCCGGTTAAAGCATCAGCTGCAGCATTCATCGAATCATCATTGTTTTCATAAGAAACAAGAACGGTTGAAACTTTTGAAATATCAATATCCTTTAAGGCATAAGCACTTCCGAAAACATTCAATATAACATTTTGATTTTTGGTAAGATCAGAAAGTACTTTTTTAGAGTCTGCTGAGATTTTATATGGCTTATAAGCTGTTGAATTATCCTTATGGAAACCTACGATAACTGTAGAACCAGCTGGAATTGTATTAATTTCTCCTGCTTTTTTAATGATAACATTGTTACCCAATCTGTTGGCAAAAGTCTGGTAAGGAGCTTCTTCAAGAGGAACATAATAAATCTGTTTCCCTGTAAGTGGCAGTAATTTCTTTTCGTCTTTTAATAAAGTCAGGGCATTGGAATAAAGATTCTGTACCAATTGGGTGTGAGAATCATTATTTAAATCCTTATTGATGTTTTCAGGGTTTTTAGGATTGTATTGGGTAAGACCAAGAAAATATTTTGTCAGCAAGATCTTCTTAACACTTTCTTCCACTCTGGATTGTGGAATTTCTCCTTTATCAATAGCTTTCTGGATTAGTTTTTTACCTTCAGAAACACCTTGAGAGAAAAGCATAATGTCATTTCCCGCTTTAAAGGCCATGGCATCCAGTTCGCCCGGCTGGTATTTATTCGCTACAGCGCCCATATTTAATGCATCTGTAATGATTAAACCTTTATAGCCCAGTTTATCTTTCAGTACTCCTGTAATAATGTTTTTAGAAACAGAGGCCGGAATTCCTTTTTCTGATTCTAAGCTTGGAACATATAAATGAGCAACCATTACACCGCCAATTCCTTTATTCATCAGTGCCTTGAAAGGAGCAAGTTCCACAGCGTCAAGTCTTTCAATACCATGAGGAACTACCGGAAGATCAAGGTGAGAGTCTGTACTGGTATCTCCGTGTCCCGGGAAGTGTTTTATAGCCGCTAAAATATTATTATCCTGAAGACCGTTGGAGTAGGATAGGGCTGATGTGATGACATTATTCACATCAGATCCGAAACTTCTGTTTCCTATAATCGGATTATCAGGATTGGTGTTGACATCTACTACAGGCGCGAAATCCCAGTTGATCCCCATTCTTTTGCAATCCTCTGCAATTTTTGCGGCCATCTGATACACAAGATTTTTATCCTGGATAGCGCCTAATGTCATGGCCCATGGAAATTTGTGGGCAGTAGCAATTCGCTGATAGAGCCCCCATTCTGCATCCATCCCGATCATCAAAGGAACTTTAGACTTTTGCTGAAATTCATTCACCAGGTTAATTTCTCTTGCTGCATCATCCTGCATTAAAATCAGACCGCCTATTTTATCATTCGTAACGATATTTCTTACCTGGCTGATATAATCTTCCCCTCTGTTGGTATACAATGCCACAATAAAAAGCTGTCCCAGTTTTTCATCCTGAGAAAGATTTTTATAAGTAATATCAACCCATTGCTGAGCTTTTTTCAGATCCTCCTTAGAAGCATTTTTTGGCTGATACTGGGCTTTCACCTTAGGGCTTATCAAGGCAGCAATAAAGAGTGAAGTATATAATAATTTCTTCATGACTT
Organism: Chryseobacterium sp. DZ-32; assembly: GCF_059587025.1. NCBI lineage: Bacteria > Pseudomonadati > Bacteroidota > Flavobacteriia > Flavobacteriales > Weeksellaceae > Chryseobacterium > Chryseobacterium sp. DZ-32. The sequence goes on along the minus strand of NZ_JCAIOM010000016.1, from coordinate 102,282 downwards.
TTTGAATAAGAACAAAAATACAATTAAAAAAGTGAGGAAAACAAAGTTTTTGAAATTTTTGGTATATGATTTGAATACGCAATATAAATAATAACTAAACTTTAATAAAAATGAAAAAAATACTTCTCTTTTTATTCCTTGGGGCTGTAGGTTTTACTGCTTATAGCTGTGATAATGATGATACTGTAGTACAAGGAACAGATTATGATACCATAAACCAATCATTTGATATATCTCCTACTTTTACAAAAGTTACTGATAATCTTTACAGATGGAGTGATGACTTTAACAAGCCATTAGTACAATCCGACATGGTGCTTATTTATATGCAGATTGGTACTGACGGAGATTCTCCTGTATGGAAACTTCTTCCTTATACTTATTATGTAGGTAATGGAAATAACGATGCTGTAGATTATATTTATGAATTCAGTAAGTATGCTGCTACCATTAATATTAACTCTACCAATACATTCAGCTTAACAGCTAACCCATCATACTATCAGAATAAAAAATTCAGAGTTCTTATTCTTCCTGCAAATGGAACAGGAACTGGTGGTGCAAAAATGGCAAAAGGTGCTGCCGTAGATTACAACGATTATAAAAGTGTAATCAAATATTACAATATTGACGAGTCTAAAATTGTAACTAAATACTAAGAAATATCTTTTCAGTTTTTTATAATTAAAAAAGTCCCGGGAGAAATTCTCTCGGGGCTTTTGATTTATAATAGAAAATGATACAAAGTGTCTACTTGGTATCTGTTTATACAAAGCCTGTATTTTTAGCAGTATATTAAAAATTAAAAGGCCTCAGAGTATTTATTCTGAGGCTTTATTTTTATTAGTTATCATTGTCATCAAGAAGATGTCCAAAGAAATCTTTTTTTGTTTGCAGGTATCCTTTGCTTATTTCATTCGCAGGAATCTGTAATGGGACTCTTGAATTAAGGTGAATATTGCTGTCTACCACATATTTTACCTTTTCAGGATTATTGGTGAGTAGATTGATATCTTTTACATCCAATAGATTAAGAATTTCAATGGCTACGCCAAAGTTTCTGTCATCTGCAGGAAGTCCCAGCTCCAGATTGGCCTGTACGGTGTCCAATCCTTTTTCCTGTAGTGAGTAAGCCTTAAGCTTGTTGATGATCCCGATGTTTCTTCCTTCCTGGCGAAGGTAGATGATAATTCCACCGTTTTCATGGATATATTTCATTGCAGCATCCAATTGTTGGCCGCATTCACATTTTTTTGAATGGAAAACTTCTCCAGTAATACATTCTGAATGGAAACGAACATTGACCGGTTTTGAAAAATCTGTATTTTCAGCAACGATGGCCATATGCGGCATCCAGTCGTTTTCGTTTTCGGAGAAAGCGATCATTCGGAAAGTGCCGTGCTCTGTGGGAACATTGGCTTCCGCCTGAATTTTAATCATTGATAGTTCAATTAGTTTTTAACTTCCTGGCAAAGTATCTTCAATAACAGAAATATTGGTTTTTAAACGTACCAGATATCTGTTAAGAACTTCATCGTCGTCTCTGTCAAGATTCTGCCTTAGCTTTTGAATTTTTTTGTATGATTTTTCGAAGCTTTTAAGGGCTCTGCTTTTTCCGGCAGAATTGCTGGCATCAATAGCATATAAATAATTCTGCAGACTGTATTTCAAACTGGTAATCTCATCATTTAATCCGTTGTTTTTAAACTTAGGAAAAGTGGAGATCATATTTGAAATTTCAGAAGCATTGACATTCTGTTTGATATTGATATTAAAATTCTTCTTAGAGCTTCTGTCTGAATCAGACCCTTTAGCATCACTGTAAAAATTATTTGACAACGGAGAAAGATTAAGCTTCTCCGATGCGCAGGAAGATGTTAATATGATAAGTACTCCAAAGAAAAATAGTCGTTTCATTTTTGTTGCCCTTTTTGATAAAGGATTGGGTTAAGACTTTCATCGTTGTACATTTTCATTTGTTTGTACACTTTCATCTTAACGTTACCGTTCTCAATATCAGCAAGCAACTGATCTATAGAAGTTGATAGGTCTTCTTTCTGAGTAAGCAGAACGTCCAGTTTAGCCTGGCAGTTATTTCTGTGTTCCTCAGAAGCGGATTCTCTATTAGCTTCTAACGACATATGATAAACCTTTAATGCAAGAATTGATAGCCTGTCTACTGCCCAAGCGGGAGTTTCTGTATTTATTTTTGCTTCAGGTTTAGGAGTTATATTTTCAAACTTATTAAGAAACCAGCCATCAATATACTCTACCAAATCAGTTCTTTTTTGATTGGAAGCGTCTATTGTTCTCTTCAGTTGAAGAGCTTCAGCCGGATCAATATTTTCATCTCTAATTATATCTTCCAAATGCCATTGAACGGTATCAATCCAGTTCTTTGCATACAAAATCCGTTCCAAACTATCTTTTTCGAACGGGTTATTAATTAGAGTGTTAACGTCATCAGACACGTGATAGTCTTCAATAGCTTGATTGAAGACTTTCCATGCAGTCTCAGTAAATTTCATTAATTCTAAGGAATTTTAGTTGCTGGAAGAATTGTTATTATTGGAAGCCGATTTGTTTTCAGAACCTGGTTTGTCTTCTTCTTTTACTGCATCTTTAAATTCCTTGATTCCTGAACCAACTCCTCTCATTAATTCAGGGATTTTCTTTCCTCCGAAAAGTAATACCAAAAGTATTGCTACGATAAGGATGTGCTGCCAAGATAAGGCAAGTATTGTTAGTGTATTCATCTCTTAAAATTTTTGCAAAGTTACACTTTTTTTAATATGAAATCCAACCTAATGGATCAACTGGTGTACTTCCGTTCCATACTTGGAAATCAAGCGTATAAGCACCATCAAAATCCTGAGCTATCGTACCTACCGGAGTTCCTGATGAAACCTGTTGCCCTTTGGAAACACTTACATTTCCTAAGTTGGAATAAATGGTAAAATAACTTCCGTGTTTGATGATAACGGTCTTGGTTCCGTCATTATTAGCCAGTACCGAAGATACTGATCCCGGGAACACAGATTTTGCACGTGCACCTGAAGGAACAGAAATTTTGATCCCGTTGTTTTCTTCAGTAATATTTTTGAAAACCGGGTGCGGCTGTCTTCCGAAACGGTGAGTGATTTGTCCGGCTCTGTCTGCAGGATAGCCTAATCTACCTCTGTTATCTGCAAAACTGCTTCCTGTAGCGGTGGAAACTCCGTAGCTTGTCATGGCTTTGGTCTCTGCTGCCCTTTTCTCTTCTTCTTTTCTTTTTGTAAGCGCTGCTTCTGCTGCTCTTGCGGCAGCTAATTTATCTGCAGCTTCTTTAGCTCTTGCATTGGCTTCGTCTGAAGCTTTTTTAGCAGCTACTCTTCTGGCTTCATCTCTTGCATTAGCTTCGGCTCTCGCGGCATCTTCATTACGCTTCCTTTCTTCTTCAGCTCTTTTTGCAGCAAGTTCTGCAGCTCTCTTGGCTTCTGCTTCTGCAAGTCTTCTTTCTCTTTCAAGGGCTTCTGCTCTTGCCTTAGCTTCCGCTTCGATTCTTGCTTTTTCTCTTTCAGCAGCCAGTTTTGCCAAACGTATTTTTTCTGCTTCTGCCTTTCTTCTGGCTTCTTCTTCTGCTTTTGCAATTCTGATCTCTTCTGCAATAATAGCTCTGATCTGTCCTTCCAATGCTTTAGACTGAACTTGTTTTTGCTTAAGTTCAGCAGTCAGCTTGGATTCGTTTTTCTTGAATTCAGCTACCAACTGTTCTTTTTGAGCTCTTTCAGCATTGATGGTTGCCAGGTCTTTCTGCTGGTTAATCAAAAGGGATTCTTTCGCTTTTACAGAATTTTGCTTTTGGGCAATGGTCTTTTTGATGAGATTGGCAGCATCTGTGATTTCAGCTGCTTTTTTATCCTGATAGTCTGAGTATTGTTTCAGATACTGAACTCTTCGTATGGCTTCTCCTAAATTTTTAGCAGAAAGAATAAAAGTTACTTTGTTCTGTACTCCTTTGTTTTTATAAGCATTCACCAAAACTTCAGCATAGTTTTTTCTTAAAACTGCCAGTTCTTTATTCTGACGGTTGATTTCCAGCTGACGTAAATAAATATCATCCTCAATGAATCTTTTTTCTTTCTGCGTATTATTGTAAACCTTTTCTCTTAACACCAGTTTTTGGTTGACACTGGAAAGGTAGGCTACGGAAAGTTTAGATTCACTTCTGGTTTTGGCTAAATCGGTATTTATTTGTGCAATTTGTTTTTTAAGTTCGGCATTCTGCTTCTGCAGCTGTTCTTTGGTCTGCTGTCCCTGGTGCAGTCCGAACATCAAAACACCTATTAAAAAGCTAAATTTTCTAATCATTTAATCTCAATTTTCTTATAACTGGATGGTACAGAATAAGGTGTTTCCATCCTCGAAAAGTCAAATTTCGTGTTTTCCAGTAAAATCTGACTAGATTTTGAGCCTTTTATAATTATTTTAACATTTTTCGGAAGGCGTATTCCTTCGTATTCATTCCAGTCACTATAAGAAACATCGAGTTCGTCTGATGAAAGAATATCTTTTAAATTCACGGCTAACAAATCGTAATTGGTGTCGTATTGGAGAGCCACCTTATACTCCCTGTTTTTTTCATCCGTTACGATTTTCTGATTGGTATTGGAAACCATTTTAAAACCCTGAGCATTTTGAGTGAGATCAAACTGTCTGTCGTTGATTTTTACAAAAGTTCTCCCCAGTAAGATCTTTTCCAATGATTTATAATCAATAAAATTAACGTTCAGAAGATTGTTAAGGTAGTCAAAATCGGAATCTATATAAGTTTTATTGATCTTATCCTGGCCTTTTATTCCTTCCGGAGTGGCAATACCGCGGGCAGCATTGATGAACAAAGCTCTCAGATTCATCCACACCTTTTTATCATTTTCAATATAGATGGTTGCGTCCAGTGTAGGAACATAGCTTCCTGTTTCTACTCTTACTTTGCTGTCTATTTTGATTTGTTCAAATTTGGGTGGGATCAATACATGTTCATAAAACGTGAGTTTGTCTCTCACCGGTTCATTAACATCTTTTGGATTTCCATTATCTATATTTTTTGTACCATTAATGCTATCCCGTGTATGATCAGTATCACTTTGGGCAGTATTACGGGTCTTACAGGATGATAAGGCAAGAAGCAATAAAAGAAATGGGATCCAGTTTTTCATGTATTTATCTTTTAATTAAAAAATACGTTGCAATATTAACGCCAAACCACACAAAACATTTTGTGTGGCCTGATGATATGATGTTTAAGTTAAATATTTCCTATCCTTATTTAGATAAAAAATCTAACACGGAATAATCACCTAAAGATATTTCTCTGGCAACCCCAAAATACTGTGCGGAATTACCGATCATAGAATTTGAAAGGTTCCCGTGATTAATTCTTGTGTTTTCCTGAATCAGGGAGTTTTCAATGTTAGAATTCACAACAGTTGTGTTGTTTCCTAAAGAAACGCCAGGTCCTACTTTTGAATTGGAGATTTTTACATTTTCTCCAATAAAGCAAGGCTGAATAATCAAAGAATTTTCAATCACAGCGGAAGCAGGATAGTGAGTCATTGCTTCTCTTTCATATTCAAGGATTTTGCTGTTGGTCTCTACTGTAGCATTTTTGTTACCGCAATCCATCCAGTCGTTTACTTTTCCAAGGGTAAACTTGGCACCTTTAGCTCTGAGGTTTTCAAGAGCGGTTGTTAATTGGTATTCGCCGCCGTTTTTAATATCATTATCCATGATATAATTGATTTCTTCCATCAGCTTTTCAGCACTGTTGAAATAATAGATTCCAATGATAGCAAGATCTGAAACGTAAGTCGTTGGTTTTTCAACAAAGTCGGTAATGAAACCGTAATTATCCAGTTTTACGACTCCGAACGCTGATGGATCTTCAACACTTTTCACCCAGATTACACCGTCAGAATTTTTGTCCAACTGGAAATCTGCACGGAAAAGAGTATCTGCAAAGGCAATAACGATATCTCCCTGCATAGATTGTTCCGCACATTTGATGGCGTGAGCAGTTCCAAGAGGATCGTTCTGATAATATATACTTCCTTTTGCTCCCAGCTTTTCAGCAATCTGAATAAGGGATCTTTCGATCTCAGGGCCAAAATCTCCGATGATAAAAGCTACCTCTTCAATGTTTTCTCCTGCAACTTTAGCAATATCTTCCACTAATCTCTGTACGATAGGTTTTCCTGCAATAGGAATAAGAGGTTTTGGAACTGTCAGTGTATGTGGACGTAATCTGGAACCACGTCCAGCCATAGGGACAATAATTTTCATAAATTATATGTATAAAAGATGTTTTATTAGTTGTTTTTGATATTTAGGTTAAAGATAATAATTAAAGCCTTTAAGAGATTATGATTTATATCTTTTTAAATAATTGTTTAAATTAACAACAGGTTTGTTTACAAGCAAAATAAAGACCAAAGTTTAAGATCTTTTTATGATTTTGGATACTATTGCTTTTTCTTTGAATACTATCAAAGCCAGGAATAAGATAAGGAATAGATTACCTACCAGATAATTAGTTCTGAAATAATAGAAAGAAACCAATGAACAAACAATGGTAAATCCCAGATAAATCATTATTTTACCTATATTATAATGAATAGGATACTGCCTTTGTCCCCATACATAGGAAATGATCATCATAGACATGAATGTAATCAGTGCTGCTATGGCACTTGCCCAATATCCATATTGAGGAATGAACAGGAAGTTGATAAGAATGGTGATGCAAGCTCCTATAACAGAAATATATAAGCCAACCCTTGTCTGGTCTGATAACTTATACCATATAGAAAGATTAAGGTAGATTCCCAGAAACAGAGCTCCAAGCATGATAAATGGAATGATTTCAATTCCCTCATAGTAGAGGGGGTTTCTTAAATATTTTTCAGAAATCCATTGAAGATTTACCATAAGTCCCATATAAATGATGCAGCTGCATACCACAAAAATATCCATCAGTACGGCATAGGTCTTGTGAGAATCCTTGTTCTTGAAACTTGAAAAAAAGTAAGGTTCAATACCCAATTGATAGGCTTGTCTGAACACAGTAATAAAGGTAGCAATCTTGTAAACTGCTCCATATACTCCAATCTGATGACGGGCTTCTTCTTCAGGAAGGAGGTATTTTAAGAATTGTCGGTCTAATGTCTGATTTACAATACCAGCCAGTCCTGCAATCATTACCGGCCAGGAATAGTTCATAATTCTTTTCCACAGTCCGAAATCGAATTTGGATATACTGAAGCTGAAAAATTCTTTTCCTACAATCAAAAGAGTGATAATACTTTGGATGAGATTGGCAACGAAAACATATCCGACTCCGAAGTCAGGATTATATTTTAACCCAAGTACTCCCTCAGGATGTTTAGGAAGCCATCTGATGAAGAATAAAACCAGTAAAAAGTAAACCAGGGAGCCGGCTACCTTGGAAAGCATATATTTGAAGGGTTTTCCTTGTAACCTCAATATAGCAGATGGGATGGTGGAAAATGCATCCAATGAGAGAATAAATAAGAATATGATTAGAAAATTGACCTGATCAGGAGTTTCAAAAGCTTCAGCAAGCTGAAATCTGAATACATATCCCAGAATAAGGTAAATTAACCCCATACTGATGATACTCATTGAGCAGGTTGAAATCAATGTTTTTTTGTCAATGTTATCCTCTTGTGCAAATCGGAAGAAAGAAGTTTCCATCCCATGTGTAAGCAATACCGTAATTACACCTGCAATGGAATACCAGTCTACAAACGGTGACGAAGCAGCTGGTCCGAAAGCCTTTGTAACGATGGGTGCAATGATAAATGGAAAAATACGGACTAGTACGGAGCTAAGTCCATATACCGCTGTCTGTCCTAATAGTTTCTTATACAAAGTCGAATTTTTTTTTTGCAAATGTAAAACTTTAAGCATTCGTTTTGCGATTTTGGGGTGAATTAAAACTTAAAATCTTAATTTTACGGCGAAATAAATTGAAATGAAAGTTCTTATAAAAAATGTAAATATCGTCAACGAAGGAAAAGTCTTTGAAAGCGATATCCTGATAGAAAATGATTTAATCTCTAAAATAGCTGCCGGCATTTCTGAAGACGCGGATCAGATTATTGATGGTTCAGGTAAATATCTTCTTCCCGGGGTAATAGATGATCAGGTGCATTTCCGTGAGCCTGGACTTACTCATAAAGGCGATATTGAGAGCGAGTCAAGAGCAGCCATTGCCGGAGGGATCACCAGTTTTATTGATCAGCCGAATACTGTTCCAAACGCTGTTACCCAGGAGCTATTGGCAGACAAGTATGAGATTGCTTCCCAAAAAGCATATGCCAACTATGGTTTTATGATGGGAGGAACGAATGATAATCTGGAGGAAGTTTTGAAAACGAACCCTAGGAATGTTCCGGGAATCAAGTTATTTTTAGGATCATCTACAGGAAATATGCTGGTTGATAATCCTGAAACTCTGGAAAACATTTTCAGTAATACCAAAATGCTGATTGCTGTGCACTGTGAAGATGAAGCTACCATCAGAGCCAATACTCAGAAATATATGGATGAATATGGAGATGATATTCCTGTAAAATTCCACCACCTGATCAGAAGTGAAGAGGCATGTTATAAATCTTCATCCAAGGCGATAGAGCTTGCGAAAAAAACAGGGGCGAGACTTCACGTTTTCCACCTTTCAACAGCAAAGGAAATGGAACTTTTCCGAAATGATATTCCTCTAAAAGACAAAAAAATCACTGCTGAGGTATGTGTTCATCATCTTACATTTACCAATGAGGATTATGAAACAAGAGGAGGCCTCATCAAATGGAATCCTGCTGTAAAAACCCAAAAAGATAAAGATGCCCTTTGGGAAGCATTACTGGACGACAGAATAGATGTGATTGCTACAGACCACGCTCCGCATACGGCAGAAGAGAAGAATAATGTATATACAAAATGTCCGTCTGGTGCACCTTTGGTACAGCATTCATTGATTGTAATGCTTGAAAACTATAAAAACGGTAAAATATCCCTTGAGAAAATCGTTGAAAAGATGGCTCATAATCCTGCGATTCTTTTCAAAGTTGAAAAAAGAGGTTTTGTAAGAGAAGGATATAAAGCAGATCTTGTTTTGGTAGATTTAAATCAGGATTGGACGGTTTCCAAAGACAATCTACTCTACAAGTGTGGCTGGAGCCCACTGGAAGGGATGAATTTTCACTCTAAGGTTACCCATACTTTTGTCAATGGTCATTTGGTGTATAACAATGGTACAATTGCAGAAGAGAAATTTGGAGAGAGACTACTTTTTGAACCTAGAGATTAATCTGAGATTATTATAATTCAATAGGAGCGGGCTTTAGCCCGCTCACTTTATATTTAACCTTCCATTGGCTTCAGCCAAAACTAAGCTGGAAGATTATTAAAGATTGGCGAATGATTAGCTAGACACTCTTTTAAGTTTCAAGATATTTTAAATTTATGTAGCTTCGCGCAAAAAATAATTAATACCTATGTACAAACTCTTTTTATTGTTATTTCTATCAATTTCTTTGCAATTTAGTTCACAAATAAATACAGGGTTACTTTCAAATTCGTCATGGACAAGTGTAAAATCCAGCATGTTAGATGGAAGCAGGGATTTATTTCAAAAACCATCCAGTTTTTTACTATGGAAAATTAATGGGAATAACCTTTGTGAATATATTGATCCTTGGTATTCGGAGAGGAAAAGTTGTGTGAATGTTAAGATCGAAAAAAATGTAATAAGGATAGCTGATAAGCCAATTTATGAAATTGAAAAGTTGACATCCGATTCATTAATTGTTATAGAAAAACCAGAAGGTGTTACTTTTCCTGATAAAATAAGAAAGAGATGGTTTGTAAAAACCTCTGAGGTTTTGAAAGATTTTACGGATAAAGCAACTGGCGATTCGATTGTAATTACTTCCCGAAACGCAATGCCATCATTAAAAAGAGGAATAAATTTTGAACTTCTTGAAAGTTATTCTAAAAAGAAATATACTCTGAATTTTGAGACAGTAGGAGAAATCAGAATTTTTCCTAAAAAACAAAAAGTTGAAGTAACAGTGGACTCTAAAAAGCAGACTAAAGATAATCAGACAGCTATTGAATTTTTCAAAACAGCGCTGGAAAAAGATTATAAAGTATGGGATCTGACAGGTTTTGAGAGCTTTGAAAAAATTATTATTCCGTACTACCTCAACGTTAAATTAGAAGATGGTGATGCCGGTAGTATTGCTTTTTTTGGCAAAGTTTCTTTTGAAAAAGATGAAAAAACTGTAGTGAGAATAAAAGATAAGTTTGTGTCTGTAGAAAATTTTAATAAGGGTTTAAAAGCCATTAACAGTCAAAAATTTGATAACGCAGTTTACTTCTTCAATAAGGCTCATGAAGACGATAATACAAATACAGAAGCATTGTACAACATTGCTTCAATTGCAACAGCACAAAACAAAACAGATGTTGCTTGCACAGCATTAAAAAGATTGAAGGATCTGGAGCAAACAGAAGGAACTAAATTATACAACGAAAAATGTTCAGGAAAATAATCAATAGGAGCGGGCTTTAGCCCGCTCACTTTATATTTAACCTTCCATTGGCTTTAGAGCCAAAACTTATTTAATTAAAAGACTGTGAATGTTCAAATTCCAGCTCATTCGCCTTTTTACTTTTTCGCCTTATTTCCCATATAAAATGTCAACTTCCCACTGTTCATGATCTCAGAATGCTTCAATGTAAAGTTTTTGATCTCTTTTCCATTCAAAAGAACTTTCTGAACATACACATTTTCCGGACTTTGGTTGATTGCTTCAATTTCAAAAGTTTTTCCGTTTTCCAGATTCAGTACAGCGTGATCAATCGCCGGGCTTCCGATAGAATAGTTCTCTGATCCAGGAGCTACAGGATAGAAACCTAATGAACTCAGAATATACCATGCACTCATTTGTCCGGTATCATCATTTCCGCCCAATCCGTCCGGTGTTGCTTTATACTGCATTTCCAGAATACGGCGGATCTGTGCCTGTGCTTTCCACGGCTGTCCTGCCCAGTTATAAAAATACGCAACATGGTGAGCCGGTTCATTTCCGTGAACATATCCACCAATAATTCCTTCACGGGTAATATCTTCAGTGTCTGCAAAGAATTCATCAGGTAAATGCATGGTGAACAGCTCATCCAGTTTGGATGCAAATTTTTTCTTTCCGCCCATCATCGTGATCAGTTCATCGGGATTTTGCGGGACAAAGAAACTGTAGTTCCATGAATTCCCTTCAATAAAGCCCTGTCCATGGGTACTTAATACATCAAAATCTTTCTTAAAACTTCCATCTGCCAGACGTGGGCGCATAAAACCGATAGTTTTGTCAAAATTATTTTTCCAGTTTTCAGACCGTCTAATAAACTGATTGTAAATATCTGTTTTGTTTAAATGCTTTGCCAGCTGGGCAATCGCCCAGTCATCATAGGCATATTCCAAGGTATTGGAAACTGAAGTTCCGTTTTTCTCAGCCGGAATATATCCAAGATCAATATATTGTCCTATGCCTTCGTAATCTCTTTTATTTGCTGTTTCTATACATGCTTTCAAAGCTTCTTCAGGATCACCCGTATAATTTCCTTTAATAATAGCATCAGCAACAACACTTACACTGTGGTATCCGCTCATACACCAGTTGTCATTAGCATAATGTGACCAGATGGGCAGCATTTTCATTGAAAACTGACTATAATGAGCCATCATAGATTTTACCATGTCACCATTCCGTTTAGGCTGAATGATATTAAAGAAAGGATGAAGCGTGCGGTAAGTATCCCACAGAGAGAAGGTTGTATAATGGGTAAAGCCATCTGCTTTATGAACATTCTGATCCAGTCCTTTATATTCTCCATTGACGTCCATATAAGTGGTGGGATTGATAAAGGTGTGGTACATTGCTGTATAGAAGTTAGTCTTTTCCGTATCAGAACCTTTGATGACAATTTTATTTAATTCCTTGTTCCAGTTGTCTTGGGCTATAGCTTTAACCTGATCAAAAGTCATATTCCCGGCTTCTTTTTCCAGATTTTCCAGAGCATTGGTCTGGCTTACCGGAGAAATGGCCAATTTTACTTCAATCGCTTCATTTTCATTGGTATCAAAATCAAAATACATTTTCAGGTTCTTTCCTGCAATCTCCGGGAAGTTTTTATTTTGGTCGAATTTTCTCCAGAATCCTTTGTAAACCTGCTTTTCATCATAGTTTTGCTGACCGTAAGATTTAAAAGGTTTTGAAAACTTCATGGCGAAATAAACCGTTCTGGTTCTTGCCCAGCCGTTGGTCTGCCGATAACCTGTGATGGTATTTCCGTTTTCTACACGAACGTATGTCCATACATTTTTTCCGTCATAATTGTAAATGCCAGCCATCAGATCCAGAATAATGTGAGCCTGGTCAGATTTTGGGAAAGTATAACGGTGAATTCCCACTCTTGGAGTTGCTGTCAGCTCTGCCAGAATATTGTGGTCATCCAGTTTTACGTTATAATATCCGGCTTCTGCTGTTTCGTTCTGGTGTGAAAATCTGCTTCTGTAGCCTTTTTCAGGGTTAGCTGCTGTTCCGGGATTCAACTGAAGTTTTCCAACAGTAGGCATTACCAGAAAATCTCCCAGATCAGAATGTCCTGTACCGCTGAAATGGGTAGAGCTGAATCCCACTATGGTTTTATCTTCATAACGGTAGCCGGCGCAGTATTTATAAACCTCACCATTGTATTTTCCATTGAGTTCATAGGAAATGGTGTCTGTTTCAGGGCTTAGCTGTACGGCACCAAAAGGAACGGTGGCTCCCGGATAAGTATGTCCCATCTTTTCAGTTCCGATCAGAGGATTGACATATTGTATTAATTTTTCAAATTTTTGGGCATGAAAGTTTGCACTTAAAAATGCTAGAGAAAGAAAAACAATAGACTTGCGATTTTTCATTAATGACAATTTTTCAAAGTTTAAAATTAATTAAAATCATCATTTTCTGTTGTGTTTTAAATTAGTTGAGGGCTATTTACTCTTTTTCAGAAAAACGGAAACCTATTCCGTGCAGGTTTTCTATTACTATGTTCTGTTCTTCAGCCAGTACCTTCCTCAGCCGGGAAATGAAAACATCGAGGCTCCGTCCCATGAAATAATCATCATCACCCCAGATGGCCTTTAGAATGTCCTGCCTTTTAACCACCAGATTTTTATGGCGGATAAAATATAAAAGAAGATCAGATTCTCTTTGGGTAAGGGTAATATTGTTTTCCGCACCTTTCAGGGTGTAATTTTTTGGATCAAAATCATATTTGCCCACTTTATATTGTAGAGGGGAAGTATCCGATTTCTTAGTGCGTTTCAGAAAAACTTCAATTTTCAACATCAGTTCTTCAATACTGAACGGTTTTACCAGATAATCATCAGCTCCAATTTTAAGCCCTTTAATTCTATCTTCTTTTAAAGCTTTTGCAGAGATAAAAATAATCGGAACCTCAGCATTTTTACTGCGGATTCGCTGTGCCACCTCAAATCCGTTCATGCCAGGCATCATAATATCCAGAAGGCAGATATCAAAATCCTGGCTGTTAAATGCTTCCAACGCAGATTCTCCATCAGAATAACAGCTGATATCATAATAACTTTCCAGACTGTCTTCCACCAGAAAAGCTATTGTTTTATCATCTTCGGCATATAAAATTTTAGATTTCTCCATACTTACACATGATTAATTTGAAAACGGAAAGAAGAGCGTTGTAGTAATTCCTTTGTCTTCATTATTCTCTACAGAAATTTTCCAATGATGCTGCTGAACTACTTTTTTTACATAAAATAATCCCAGTCCGAAACCATTTACTTCTTCACTTCTTTTGGTATGTACCCGATAAAATTTTTCAAAAATATGAGGAATATTTTTAGCAGGAATTCCCATTCCGTTGTCTTTAAACTTTAAATATAAGCCTTTTGAATCTTTATAAGCTGAAATTTTAATCACAGGCTTTGTTTCACAATACTTGATGGAATTATCCAGCAGGTTGTAAATGATATTCGTAAAGTGAAATTCATCTGCCATTACCGAAGTACTGTTTTCAATATCAATCTCAATGCTGAGGTCCTTGTTTTTATGCTGTACATTGTCTGCAATCTCCTGAATAAAAGGGAGTAGCAGAATCTTTTGAGGCTTTAATGACAGTACTGTCGCATCATTTTTAGCAATATTCAATATTTTCTCAATGTGGCTATTGAGCTTGTGGCTTTGATTGATGATAATAGAGGTATAGGTCTGCAGTTTAGAATTTTCCTGTACCATTTCCTGTTTATTAAGCGCTTCTGATGCTAACAGGATGGAGGATAAAGGTGTTTTAAACTCATGAGTCATATTATTGATAAAATCACGCTGCAGCTCCGAGAACTTCTTCTGCTGAATGATCGTGTAGATAGAATATACATACACCAGAAGGATGATGATAAGGGCAAATGTAAGGAGATACCAGAACCGTAATGAACTGATCAGGTAAGTAGTTTTGTCCGGGAAGCGTATGGAAAAGTAATAGATCAGATTTTTATGCTTCGGAAAATTGATTACCTTGCTGCCGGGACTTTCCTGATGAGAGGTCATGTATTTTCCATAGATCATTTTATCGCTGTGGCAATTGTATAATGCATACACATAATCTGTGTTGATCTGGAAGCGGGTAAACTCTGTTTTCAGATAATATTCAAGCACAACAGGGTGAAATTCATTGTTGATATTCACCACATAATAATCATTGGCAATATTCTGTACCGGATTTTCGGTATAGGATGTCTTTCCTCCTGAGAGTTTTTCTGCGACTTCCATTAAGGCAATATTGACCTTTTGGTTAAACTTTTTATCTTCAAGATTATAAGCCTGTATCGTCCACATCAATTGTGCTATTAAAATTCCGATAATAGCGACGAATCCCAGCGTGATAATAATATTGAGTCTTTTTATTTTCATTTCCTGAAACAATATTATCCAAAAATATCTATTTATCTTTTACTATTAACAACTCATTAACAAATGTTAGACAGCGGTTAACAAGCCATAATCATTGTCTGCTTTACATTTGTCATATAGAAGAACATAGTCAGTTTCAAATATTAAAATATATACTCATGAAAAAATTAAAAATTACAGCTCTTTTAGCCGTGTTGGCGTTCTCTCCGTTTTATGCGAATGTATTGACAACAGATGCTCCATCTATCGTAAAAATGGTTGCTGATGCTATTAAATGGAAATCAGAATCTATCGATGTAGGAAATATTCCTCAGGGTAAACCAAAATTGATCAGATTTGAATTTACAAACACAAGTTCAAAACCAATCATTATTCAGAATGTAGCTCCTTCATGCGGATGTACAACTGCTGATTACACAAAAACTCCTATCCAGCCAGGAAAAAAAGGATTTGTGGAAGCCAGCTATAACGCAGCAACAGTAGGGCCTTTTATGAAGACAGTAAATGTTACTACCAGCGACAGCAAAACTCCTAAAACACTTTCTTTCAAAGGAGTGGTAGCTTCTTAATATATCGTTTTAACAAATAGAAATAGCCTGGTAATTGTTATCAGGCTATTTTCTTTTTCGAATAGTTTATTTATAAAGACGCCTAATCTTTATGAAACCGCAAAAGGCACAAAAGCTTTCATTTTGTCCGCTTAGGTAAGTTTAAAATAATGCCGGAGAAAAGTTCAAATAAGATGAAAATCTTTGATGTACTTATTTACATAGAGCTTGGCTCTAAAAACTTAAGGATTTAAAACTTTTATGTCTTTTGGGGTTAAAAATCATGAATGTAAAAGTTGAGAGAGCTTCTATGTGAAGAATAATTATTTGTAGCATTATTTATCAACCTATTTTACAGGATTGCATTTCAATATTTATTATTTTTAAGAAAAAATATTTTATGAGTCTATATACACAACCTATGCTGCGCGAAGGTGCACTAAAAGATAAAGTAGCGATTGTTACAGGAGGCGGAAGCGGCCTTGGAAAAGCAATGACCAAATACTTTCTTGAACTGGGTGCCAAAGTAGTGATCACTTCCAGAAATCTGGAAAAATTACAGGGAACAGCTAAGGATCTGGAAGAGGAAACAGGAGGCAAGGTGCTTTGTGTAGCTTGTGATGTAAGAAACTGGGATGAGGTGGAAGCCATGAAAGAAGCAACTCTGAAAGAATTCGGAAAGATTGATATTTTGTTGAATAATGCAGCCGGAAACTTCATTTCTCCCACAGAAAAACTGACTCACTCTGCTTTTGACTCCATTCTCGATATTGTTTTAAAAGGAACGAAAAACTGTACCCTTTCCGTAGGAAAACACTGGATAGATTCTAAAACTCCCGGAACAGTACTGAATATCGTAACCACTTACGCATGGACAGGTTCAGCCTATGTTGTACCGTCTGCCTGTGCAAAAGCAGGAGTGCTGGCGATGACCAGATCATTAGCGGTTGAATGGGCAAAATACGGAATCCGTTTCAATGCTATTGCACCAGGACCTTTCCCTACGAAAGGAGCTTGGGACAGACTTCTTCCCGGGGATCTGCAGGAGAAATTTGATATGAAGAAAAAAGTTCCGTTGAGAAGAGTGGGAGAACATCAGGAGCTTGCCAACCTTGCGGCTTATCTGGTTTCCGATTATTCAGCGTATATGAATGGGGAAGTGGTAACTATTGATGGTGGAGAATGGCTTCAGGGAGCCGGAGAATTCAATATGCTTGAAGCAATTCCTAAAGAAATGTGGGATGCTTTGGAAGCAATGATTAAAGCCAAAAAATCGAATTAAATTAAACTTATATTAAAAAAACTCCCGGATGTGTAACAAATCCGGGAGTTTTTTTTACCTATACACTAAATAATACTTTTTCAAATGAATTTTAAACTTCCAACCCTTGTTTCGACGCTTGCAGTTGTCCTCTTTTCAGGATCTGCATATGCACAGCAAACTCCGAAATACGATTATGTAGAAGCATTTAAGCCGTTCTTTTATCCGCAGACAGGTACAGCTACCCGTTCTGCAAGCGGACAGCCGGGACATGCTTACTGGCAGAATTCAGCAGATTATCATTTGAACGTCAGCCTGAATGAAGATAAAAAAGAAATTACCGGTACAGCGCAGATTACCTATACCAACAACAGTCCTGATAAATTAGGCTTTCTCTGGCTGCAGCTGGATCAGAATTTGTTTGCAAAAGATTCCAGAGGAAATGGGGTAGTGCCGCTATCCGGGAGCAGAAACGGAGCTCATGGTGAAGAATTTAACGGTGGATATACCATTAAATCAGTCAAACTGGATGGTAAGAAAGATGTAAAATACACCATTACCGATACAAGAATGCAGATTGATCTTCCCAAAGAGCTGAAAGCCAATGGAGGTGTGGCAAAGATAGAAATAGAATATTCTTTTATTTCTCCTGAGTATGGTTCAGACAGAATGGGAGTTCAGGATACTAAAAACGGTAAAATATTTACCATCGCACAGTGGTATCCGAGAATGTGCGTATATGATGATGTGATGGGCTGGAATACACTTCCTTACCTTGGAGCTTCAGAGTTTTATTTAGAATATGGAAATATTACAGCCAATATTACTGTTCCTGCCAGTCATTATGTCGTAGCATCCGGAGAACTTCTGAATGAGAAAGAAGTGTACAGCAAAGAAGAAATCAACAGATGGAATGAGGCGAGAAACAGTGATAAAACAGTAATGATCCGCCCTGAGTCTGAAATCGGTAAAAATAAAACTTCAGGAACAAAAACCTGGAAATTTAAAATTAATCAGACAAGAGATTTTGCATGGGCATCATCTGCCGGATTTATTTTAGATGCTGCAAAAATAAATTTACCCAGTGGAAAGAAATCTTTGGCTATTTCAGCTTATCCTGCGGAGAGTGCTAGTGATAAAGCGTGGGGAAGATCTACAGAGTATACTAAAGCAGCTATAGAACATTATTCAAAAAAATGGTATGAATATACGTATCCGGCTGCCACCAATGTAGCTGGAAATGAAGGTGGAATGGAATATCCGGGAATTGTTTTCTGCCATATGGATTCCAAAGGAGAAGATCTTTGGGGGGTTACAGACCATGAGTTCGGACACAACTGGTTTCCTATGATCGTTGGATCTAATGAAAGACTGTTTGCATGGATGGATGAAGGGTTCAATACATTCATTAACGGGCTTTCAACGGAAGCTTTCAATAAAGGAGAATATTACCGTAAACCGAATCTAGCAAGATCAGGAACGTATCTGCTAACCGACAGCCTGGAGCCTGTAATGGTAGGTCCGGATAATATGAAAGAAAGAAGTATCGGAGCATTGGCTTACTATAAGCCGGGAACAGGATTGGAAGTTTTAAGAGAAACAATTTTGGGTCCTGAAAAATTTGACAAAGCATTCAGAACCTATATTGACCGTTGGGCATTCAAACATCCGACGCCATGGGATTTCTTCCATACGATGGAAAACGTTTCCGGAGAAGAACTGAACTGGTTCTGGAGAGGATGGTTCTTTAATAAATGGAAAATTGATCAGGCGGTTAAGAACGTACAATATGTAAACGGAAACTTTAAAAACGGCGTTCAGATTACGGTTGAAAATATTGGCCAGCTGCCAATGCCTACAACCGTACAAATCAAATTCAAAGACGGAACAACACAGACGGTAAAAATTCCTGTTGAAGTTTGGAAAAGAAATACTGAATGGACATTCAAGGTAGAATCCAGCAAGGAAATTGATGAGGTGAAACTGGATCCGGATTCTGTTGTTCCGGATGTCAATCTGGAAAATAACAGCAAAAAACCGGCATAGAAAGGTTGAATCTATTTAAATTGGCGACTATATACAATTTTACGCCATTGTCATTCTGACGAAGTAAGAATCTCATGTAAAACCTGGATTCTTCATTTCACTGCGTACATTCAGAATGACAGAGTCATAATAATAAGTAAGATAGCAGATTAATGTAAAATTGTATATGATTGCTTTTAAAATTAACGCAAAGGTTTACTGTCTCATGTTGATTCTTAAGGGAGCAAAGATGGAATCAATGGAATTGATTCTTTCTAAGCGTAAGCATATCCATGCAGCTTCATCAGCAACTTTGTTGCTTTCTCAGTTTCCTTAAAAATAATAATAGTTAATATGATCTTTGCGTCTATAAAATAAATATTTGCTACATATATTACAAAAGCCTGAACTTATACCGTAAGTTCAGGCTTTTTATTTTTTTAGGGTGTTTTTCCTGAACAAGTAGAGGTGTTCTCCTGAAATGTTTTGAAGCCCGGTGATCTAATTTTGTCCCACAATATTAATCAAAAACAAAAAACATGGAAACATTAAAATCAGTGCTTGAAGCAAGTCACGCCAAAAAAACAAAAAATGAGTTAATCGACCTTTTATCGGGAGTAGAAAAAGTACTGACTCCGGCAGTCTATGAAAAAGTGTCAGGAATTGAAACCTCAGAACTGAGTTCATTGACGAATAAGGAATTATTAGCAATTGTAGACGAGTTCAAAAAGAATTATGATGAAAAGTGGGAAAAATCTTTTTCCGGTGCCTCTTCTGAGATCATGAAACTGATTGCCGGTAGAATGTCTGCCGATGAAGAGATCTTCAGAACTTCAGATGCTGCCAATGCAGATTTTGCAGCAGAATTGGGAAGCATCGACTTTGCAACGATTATTGGCGGACCTTTGGATGCTTGTGTAAAAGCACAGTCCAATGCCTCAATTGCCACCGTTAATTTCATCAACGAAGTCGGGTTCGAACTTACAGATCCGGCCAATGCTGCCAGTCCTAAAAAACTGAGAATGGCAGAATTCAAATACAAAAAAAATATTCCGAACCCGGATTTTAAAGAAGATGAGCCGGTAAGTGCCACCAACCCTAAAATGATTCCGAACGACGTGGAAATTTCAGTGCCTTTTATTGCTTTGCTGAATGTTCCGAGCTTCAGAATTGAGACCTGTGAAGTAGACTTTAATGTGAAACTTAATTCTACATACACAAAAGACGTAAGTGATGAATTCGGGATCAATGCCGGAGTATCCGGTGGATGGGGACCTGTGAAATTCAAAGTGGATGTATCCTATAAGAGAACTTCCAGTACAGGAATCAAAGTGGAAAAAGAATATTCTCTTGGGGTAAAAGTGCGTGCAACCAATGACGAAATGCCTGCAGGGCTTGAAAAAGTGCTTGGACTTCTTTCACAATAAAAGATTTTACGAAAGATGATAAAACTATCAGATTACCTGGATTATCTCAACAACGAGATAATTCAGGCTCGTAAAAAAGCAGATGAGAATGCGGTTCTTATTGCCAAAGAATATGCCCGCCATGAATATCTTAAGTATTTCAAGGTTCCGCGCTATGCTCTGCCTAGTGTAAAGATGGACATTCCGATTAAAATTACGGATATCGATTCAGATCCCAAATATAATTTTAAACTGAATGAAGATCAGTTTGTGACAGAAATAAATGAAAGAATCCGTCTGGTGAATAGGGAGAAGAAATTTAATATTCCCGAAATCAGCAAAAGACAGCTTCAGACTGAAGAATTCAGAACCCTGTTCAGCAAGCTGGAAAAGAATGATCAGAAATTCGGGAAACTTCCTGCCAATGAAGTGCTCAAGCTGGATCTCAGAAATAAAATGCAGCTTTTAAATTCAGGGATCTTCAGACCGCAGGAAGGAACAGAAGAAGAAACCGATGAACTGAAAGAAATTTTTTCAAAAGTTCTGCTGAATAAATATACGCTGGTGAATGCAAAGTTGAACAGCATTTATATTGATCCCAATACAAGCGCAGCAGAAGATAAAGATAAACTATTCATCAATCTTCATGTGGAAATGGAGGAGGAAGGAATCAGGATTGTGTCTTACAAAGATAAAGACGGCAACGAAATAGAACAGATAACTTTTGAGTAATGCAGGAACTTATTCACTTTACGGTACAGAAAATCAAAGAACTGCTGGAACAGTTCAATGAAGTTCAGGCCTTATACCTGTCAAAATCATTTGACTTTGATGCCCGGTTCGATGCGTTTCTCAACGAGGTTCTGGAGTATTTCCGTACCAAAGGAAACACCAGTCATGAATCTGAAGTGCTGAAGGTAATGAATATGATTTCTACCGTTAAAAGAGGCTTTAATCCTATTAAAATGGAAAAAATAATGACGGGAAGAAGAGAAATGCTTGCAGGATTCTCATTTAACGGAATGGAAAGTATTTATGATATTCTGATGGAAATATATGCCAGGGAAAATAAAAAACTTGATGAGGCGGAAGAACTTATTTCAGGAATCATTGTCTCATTATATCAAAATGGTATTCTGGATGATGAAAAGCTGAAGGACATGAATTCCGTGCCTAAAATTGAACGTTTCTGGACTTCACTGGCTGAACAGAATACAGCGATATCAGGAATTAATAAAAAGCTCAGACTGACCATTATTCCGGAGGATATTTTTCTTATTCTCGAAAAGATATTTCTGAAGTTAATTTAAAAAAGATCATTATGGAAACCGGAAGATATATTGTTCTGCTGCAGAACCAGCAGAAAAATGCACTCAAAAAAATTGAGAAAGAGCTGGAAGTGAGTATCACCTCTTCAGAATTTCTATCGAAAGAAAATCGTTCCTATGAAATCATTGATCAGGACAATGGTGTACTTTACAAAAATCTTGGTGTTCTGGTGGTGGAAAATATGGATGAAGACCAATTGAAAAGTGCTGTGAAAGATGAATCCAATTCTATTGTATACTACGAAAAAGAAAGGGAATTTTTTCCTGCAGATGAATTGCAATTGATTAATGAGCTTAAAAAGCAGTCGGCCGGGCTTGCAGAAAAAATCTCAGAACTTGAAAAATATATTACCAGCAAACCTTTACCTCAAAAATCATTCATTGAAATGGAATGGGGATTAAAAGCGATCGGACTGGAAAATGCCAGCTATACAGGAAAAGGTATTGATGTATGCATTCTTGATACCGGACTTGAAATTTCCCATCCGGATTTTTCCGCCGAAGTGATTGAAGGGAAATCTTTCATAGATGGTGAGGACTGGAACAGAGATCCAAACGGACATGGTACCCACTGTGCAGGAGTGGCTGCAGGAAATACAAGAAGTGATAACGGAAGACGTTACGGAATAGCTAAGGATTGCAACCTGAAAATAGCAAAAGTACTCGCAGATAATGGAAGAGGAACTACCAGCAGTGTCATTGATGCGATAGACTGGGCCATTTCGAAGAAATTCAGAATATTGTCTCTTTCACTAGCTTCTCCTGTGAAGTTTGATGATCAGCCGTCTGTTCTTTTTGAAACCATTGGAGAAAGAGCACTGGAAAATAACTGCCTTATTATCGCAGCAGCAGGAAATGATAGCAACAGACCACAGATTCCACAACCTGTTTCAATGCCGGCCAATTCAAAATCGATCATGGCTGTTGGAGCTATTGACGGACAAATGAAGATCGCCAGATTTTCAAACGCAGGTCTTAATCCATCTACAGGCGGAAACATCAATGTCTGTGCTCCCGGAGTAGATATTATCAGTTCCTATCCTAAAAATGCGAAGAACAAAAATAACCTGTACTATACAATGAGTGGTACCAGTATGGCCGCACCGCATGTTTCAGGGCTTGCAGCGTTGTATATGGAACAGTTTCCCGATAAATCGGCAAAAGAGATCTGGGAACTGATTGAAAACAAAGCAAGACCTGTTGAAGGGATAAAATACAGAGATATTGGAAATGGTTTAATACAGGTATACCTATGATCACTTATCTCGCAGTTTTAAAGAAAGATATAAATTTTAAAAGGCTTGAAGCTCTTCTCAAAAGTAAAGGCATAAAACTGGCCTCTCACTATAAAACCTTGGGAATTGTAAAACTTGAAAGTCAGCTGCCGGTTTTGGAGTCCGAATTTCAGGAATATTTTATATCTGTAGAAGAAGAAAAAGATAATTTAACAATATAATCACATCAATAAAGCTTTTCTGTCGCAGAGAAGTTTTATTTTTGTCTCTTAATGATAAAATAACATATGAATTTCAGATTTTCAATGGTGTTTCTGATGTTTTTTGCATTGGGATTTTCACAGGACCTTACCGTAATGAGTTTTAATATCAGACTGAATGTAGAGTCAGATAAAGACAATGCCTGGCCAAAAAGAAAGCAGGATGTTGCCGATTTACTGACGTATTATCATCCTGATTATTTCGGGGTACAGGAAGCGCTTCCGGAACAGATGAAAGATATTAAATCAGGATTAAAAAACTATGATTATATAGGAGTAGGAAGAGATGACGGCAAAGAGAAAGGAGAGTTTTCTGCCATCTTTTATGACACAAACAGACTTGAAGCAGTAAAATCAGGAACATTCTGGTTATCTGAAACTCCGGAAAAACCGTCAAAAGGCTGGGATGCGGCACTGAACAGGATCTGTACTTACGCCATATTTAAAGATAAAAAATCGAAGAAAAAATTCCTGGCAATGAATCTTCATTTTGATCATGTAGGAAATGTGGCAAGAGTAAAATCTTCGGAACTGATTCTGAAAAAAATCAAAGAACTGAATCCAAAAAACCTTCCGGTAACGCTGAGCGGAGATTTTAACCTGACAGATGATTCAGAACCGATTAAAATTCTTTCCCAGAATATGAAAGATACTTTCTATCATTCAGAGACGAAGCATTACGGCCCTGTAGGAACTTTCACCGCTTTTGATGTCAATACAGTCCCGAAAGACCGAATCGATTATATTTTTACACAAGGCTTTAAGATCAGATCTCACAGACATATCAATGACAGAAGAGAAAATCTTTTGTATCCGTCAGACCATTTTCCGGTGATCGTGAATCTTTCCCTATAAAAATCAATTGGTTGGAAAATCAATTTCAAATCCAATTCCTCTCAGGGATTGGATTTTTATTTGGGGATCATGGATGAAATATTTACGAAGCCTGCTGATAAACACATCAAGACTTCTTCCGGTAAAATAATCATTGGTTTCCCAGAGATTATCAAGAATATTATCTCTGGTGATGATCGTCCGGTTGTGTTTCAGAAGGTACAGCAGTAATTCCTGTTCCCGTATGGTCAATCGGGTATTCCCGTCAGGATGTGACAACAGAAGTTTGGTAGTATCCAGTGAAAACTCTCCTATTTTTATTTGGCTTTCCGTAACGGCGGGAAGTGTTCTTTTCAGAATATTTTTAATTCGTAAAACAAGTTCTTCAGGGTCGCAAGGCTTGGAAATATAATCGTCGGCACCTATTTTCAATCCGGTCAATCGGTCTATTTTTTGATTTTTAGCCGTTAAAAATAATAAAGGGAAATTACTTCTTTCCTTAATGATCATTTTCGCCAGAGAAAAGCCATCAATATTGGGCATCATCACATCCAGAATTCCTATCTGAAAGGGAAAATCAGCCTGAAACAATGGTACGATATCTTCCGGATTCTGAAACCAGCTGACTTCAAAATCTTCCAGTTCAAGATATTGTTTAAGAATCATTCCGAAATCCGGATCGTCTTCTGCCAGAAGGATTTTAGTTTTCATAAGGAATTGATATTTTAAAAGTACTGCCTGTATGAAGCTGGCTGGAAACCTCTGTTTTACCACCATAACTGGTAATAATTTTTTTCACGAAATAAAGTCCCAGTCCCAGTCCTTTGCTATTGTGAATATTGTTATTCTGTATTCTGTAGAATTTTTCAAAAATAGTATTCAGTTCTTTAGCCTCCATGCCCTGGCCGTTGTCAGCAACTTCAATTTCCAATTGTTGAGAATTGTCGCGGATATGTATTGTAATAGCCGATGCTCCATATTTCACACTGTTTTCACAAAGGTTTTTAATGACTGTTTCCATCAGGTTTTTATCAAAAGGAAGTTTTTGTGAAACGGTGTTTTCGAGGTTAAAATCACAATTTGGGTAAGTAACGGAAAGATCATGAATAAAAAAGTTCCAGTTCTCAGGTTGTATAGCAGTCATTTCATCCGGAATTTCATCCTTATGAAGTTGAAGCATCAGACTTTCGAGCCTGGAAATCTGTCTGTCTATAAGAGGCAGCGTATCGGGATTCCATTCCTTTTTTAATGCTTTGGAAGCTATTTTTAAAGTGGCAAT
Source organism: Chryseobacterium sp. DZ-32 (assembly GCF_059587025.1). Taxonomy (NCBI): domain Bacteria; kingdom Pseudomonadati; phylum Bacteroidota; class Flavobacteriia; order Flavobacteriales; family Weeksellaceae; genus Chryseobacterium; species Chryseobacterium sp. DZ-32. The sequence continues at coordinate 77,050 of NZ_JCAIOM010000016.1, read as the reverse complement.
AGGCGTTTTAAATTCATGCGAAATGTTATCCACAATGCTGTGGAGAACTTCCACCTGCTTCTGCTGCTGAATAAGATTTCTGATCGTGAAAATATAAAGCAGAAGAACTCCCGAAAGAAGAATAATACAGCATATAATCAATAAAGTAAGCTCCTTGAAAACGATACTTTTTATATTTCTGATCTCAAAATCGGTCTGGGTTTTAACAAGAAAAGTATTCTTTTTTTCAATATGCCCCTTATCCGAATCATTTCTTTTGGTACTGGAGGTTTCCCAGCTTCCGATACTCGCAATACGCGGCTTTTTGATCTTGTCTTTTGTCTCAAAAATAACAATAGGTTCGGTAATTACTTTTGAACTGTCCGGAAGATGTACAATAGAAAGATATCTTATTCTAGCCGAAATTTCGTAACCGTCTTTCTGATAACGGCTGTCAATATAATGAATCAGTCTTTCTCTGGCAGATTTCCTGTTTTCTATGAAATAGCGGAGAAAATCTTTTTTGCTGATCTCCTTATTATGATACTGTATGATGATTTCCTGAAGAGAGTCATCATTCCTTTCTTTTACTTCCTGTATATCTTCAAGATCGTCTGTGTAATTGGTAAGCCCGTCATTCACGGATCTGTAGATGTCTCTCTCTTTTACCTGATAGGTTTTATACATAAAATAAACCTGAATTCCCAGTAAAAGCAGGAACAGAGCGGCAAAAACCGAAATCAGAATTTTACTTTTGGCTATCATTAAAACAAAGATAAAACTTTAGCCATGTTCCGGGAATGATTATTTTATTATTAACCTTCCGTTAACCATAGTTTTGAATCTTCAAAAACAGTTTCATTTCTTTATCAGAAGCTGGTAATTTTATGACAGAAAAGATATTAACCCATCATTAACCTTCTATTAACCGTTTTTTTTCCAGTCAATATAGAATTTTGTACCCATAGAACAGAACAATTGTTTTTGTTTGAACGGATAAAAAAATAACCATGTATAAAATTCTTTTTCTTCTGTGTTTTCCAGCTTTGATTCTTGCCCAGCAACAAAAAACTGAAGGTACAGTGATGAACACCGAAAATGAAAAACTTTCTTTCGTAAAGGTAGAAGTATATAACGCTCAGAATGCATTGATCAAAGAATTAAAAACGGATGAACACGGGAAGTTTGTACTCCAGGGTATAGAAAAACAGGATGTAAAGCTGATAGTTAAAAATCAGGGATATTCTTTATTTGAGAAAAAATTGGATTTAAAAGAGCCTGAACCTCTGAATATCGTTCTTAAAAAAGAATCTCAGGAAATAGAAGGAATAGTCATGACGAAACGTAAGCCTTTGGTGAAAAGAAAGGTAGACCGTCTGGAATTTAATGTGGAAAACAGTAATATTTCTTCGCTCAATGCCTGGGAAATCCTGAAAAATACACCAGGTGTTACTATCAGCAACAGTGTATTGAGTGTAAAGGGAAGTACCGGAATTCTGGTGACGATTAATGATAAAAAAGTAATGCTGACAGGGGATGAGCTTAAAAACCTTCTGGAGAATACACAGGGAGATGAAGTGAAATCTGTGGAAGTGATTACCAATCCACCTGCAAAATATGAAGCCTCAGGAAGCGCAGTACTGAATATCGTTCTGAAAAAGAATAAAATTGAAGGTTACCGTGGCATTCTCTCATCCAAATATGTACAGACACAATATGCGAAAGGCGTTTTCGGTCTTTCCCAATATTATAAAAAAGATAAACTTTCCATTATGGGGAGCTATTATAAAGGGCTGGGAACGTACTACCGGGAAGGAACAGATTATGTAAACTATCCGGAAAGCCAAACCCGATGGGTAAGTACAATGAACAGGAAGGATAAAAACAATAACCAGAATACCCTGAATTTTAATGTGGAATATGAACTGGACAGCCTGACCAATCTTAGCCTCAACTACTCAGGGTATTTTTCTCCAAAATCCTTCGGAACCTACAATGTTCCTACGCTGATCTTTAACCAGCAGGATAGGGTAGAATCTGATTATACTACCATCAATGATCATCGCTCACGTTCCATCAATAACTCTGTAAGTTTTCAGATAGACAGGAAAATCAATAAGAAAAGCAGCCTTTCCTGGATCAATTATTTTACCGGAAATAATGCCGATAAATATCAGAATGTAATCACCTATCTGAATTTTGCAGGGCAACCTCCCAAAGAAGATAATTTCCTTACCCGGAATAAAGCAGATGTTCAGCTATATTCTACCCAATTCGATTACCAATGGAAAGGGGATAAACTGGAACTAGAATCGGGGATTAAGTATAGTTTTGTAAAAACCAGCAGTCAACTTGATTTCTCTGATAACGAGAACGGAACAATACAATACAGACCGGAAAAAAGCAGTATTTTTGATTATAAAGAACACAATTTTGCCTTGTATTCTTCATTAACCTACAATATCGGGAAGTGGAATTTCAAGGGAGGTCTTCGTGCGGAAATGACAGATCTTGAAGGTGTGGTTTCAGAACCTTATGAACTGAATAAAAGTAATTATTGGAAATTCTTTCCCACTTTTTATGCACAGTACACGACAGAAAATAAACAGGAATTCGGGTTCTCCTATGGGAAAAGAATCAGCAGACCATCCTATTCATGGCTGAATCCTGCAAAATCTTACTACAATCTGTTTTCCTATTATCAGGGGGATCCCAAATTAAAAGCAACGATTACCCACAATCTCAATCTTACTTATTCATGGAAAGACTGGAATCTGGATTTGTACTATAGAAAAGAAATTTATCCGTCCATGGAAATTTCCTATCAGGAACCAAGTACTAACAGTTTGATCTATTATTTTACCAATATTGAAAAAGGAGAGGCTTTCGGATTAAGCTTTTATAAAAATTTCCTGGTAAAACCATGGTGGAATATCATCCTTTCTGAAAACCTTGAACACAATGAAAATTATTTCACAGGAGTTGATGGAATGCTGTATAAAAATAAAGTCTGGAACTGGGTTTCAAACATTTCAACAAGCTTTACGCTCGATAAAAACAGCGACTGGAAAATGGAAATGGGACACCGCTACTATTCTCCCGGAATACAGGGAACATTCAGGATATCTTCTCTATGGTCGGCTTATTTTGTAATGAACAGGAAATTCTTTAGTAAAAAACTGGAAGCCAGCCTTATTTTTAGCGATATTTTCAGATCTACAGAGCAGAAAGTCAGTACAAAATATGCAAATCAGGATAATTATTTTCTTGATTATACCGATACTCAGGGAGTAACATTTTCATTGAAACTCAACTTTGGAAATCAATCAGTTAAAAATGCCAAAACAATTAAAAAAACGGCCGAACAAGATAGATTGTAGAATATTTTAATATAAAAGTTAATCACGGTGAAATATTATTGTGAAAGAATGGTCGTCTGATGGTACATTTTCGCTATTTTTGGTGCCTATCTTTAAAGAGATCGCTATGAAGAAAATTTTTTCCGGAATGCTGATCGCAGTTTGTTTACTGCAATTGTCAGCTCAGGAATTGTATATGCCGAGGAATATCAAAAAAGCGTACGAGAGAGGAACACGTGATATCTCCGGAGCGCCAGGAAAAAACTACTGGCAGAATAAAGGAGTGTATAATGTAGAGGTGAAAGTAGATGCTGCTACAAAAATAGTTTCCGGAAAAGAAACTATTGTTTATACCAACAACAGCCCGGATAATCTGAATGAACTGGCTATACGATTTGTGAATAACCTTCACAAACCACAGTCGCCAAGATCAGGATTTGTATCCAAAGATTTCCTTTCATCCGGACTGAAAATTAAATCCTTTACGGTAAACAACATAAAATATGAGATCAACAGTGATGACTGGAGTACTGTTGAAAAAGTAAAATTAAAATCTGCTTTAAAATCTAAATCAAAAGCTGAGGTTAAAATAGAATGGGAATATCCATTGTCGGTTCAGAGTGGAAGAGAAGGGCAGATTGATCCTGAAACATTCTATGTGGCATATTCTTTTCCAAGGATTTCCGTGTATGATGATTACAACGGATGGGATATGCTCCAGCATTCAGACAGACAGGAGTTTTATAATGATTTCAATGATTACAGTTTTGCCATCACAGCACCGAAAAATTATGTAGTCTGGGCAACCGGAGATTTTCTGAATCCGGAAGCTGTGCTTCAGCCTCAATATTTAAAAAGATATAAAGCTTCCCTGAAAAGTGATAAGCTGATGCATATTGCCACAGAACAGGAAATGAAGTCCGGTAAAGTAACCAAACAGAATAAATGGAATGTCTGGAAATTTAAAGCCAGCCATATTACAGATTTCTGTTTTGCCATGAGTAACCATTATGTATGGGATGCCGCCAGCGTTCAGTTAAAAACAAAAAGAGCCAGCGTTCAGGCAGGATATAAAAACGGAGCTAAAGATTTTGAACATTATGTAGACTGGATGCGTTACAACCTGGATTGGTTCTCGAAAAACTGGCCAGGCGTAGAATATCCTTATAACGTAATGACGGCTATCCAGGGATACGCAGATATGGAATATCCTATGATGATTAATGATACCAGTATTCCTGATGATCTTAATGATGCAAGGCTTACGGCAGATCATGAAATTGCCCATACCTACTTCCCTTTTTATATGGGAATCAATGAGACCAGATATGCATTTATGGATGAAGGCTGGGCAACCACGCTGGAATATCTTATAGGGATTGATGAAAACGGAGAAGCTGCTGCCAGGGAATTTTATAAAAACTTCCGCGTTAAAAAATGGATCAATGATCCTTCTGCAGAGCAGGATCAACCGATAATTACCATGAGTACGCAGGTAAGCGGTGCCGGATATGGAAACAACTCCTATGTAAAATCTTCATTGTCTTATCTGGCGCTGAAAGATTATCTGGGAGATGAACTCTTCAAAAAAGCATTACACCATTATATGGACAACTGGAACGGGAAGCATCCTGTGCCATGGGATTATTTCAATTCTATGAATACGGGATCAGGAAAAAATCTGAACTGGTTCTTCCATAATTGGTTTTATACCAATAATTATATAGATTTAAAAGTAACAGGAGCATCCCAAATGAATGACATGCTTACCATCAACGTAGCGAATGTAGGAGGTTTTGCCATTCCGTTTGATGCCATCCTGTCTTATGATGATGGAACGACAGAAAAAATCCATTTTTCACCTTCAGTATGGGAAAAAGACCAGAAACTGACCGATCTAGTCATTCCTATTAAGAAGAAGATAAAATCGGTACAGCTGGACGGAGATATCTTTATGGATTATACTCCGGATGACAACCGTAAAAACTTATAAAAGTAAAGCCTTCAGATTCTGGAGGCTTTCTTGCTTTAAAAATAGGCTGTCAATCGTAAACCTAGCGTGATATAATTGATTTTTTCTTTAGCAATCAGGTTGTTCAGTTCCTGATCCAGTTCAGCACTTTCCTTAATTTCATCGCTGAAGTAATAACGAATGGTGGAGTTGATCTGATTGTAATCCGTATAGAAAGTAAGACCTAATCCCGGATTAAACTTATAAGTCATAGAAGCACCTGTATTCCATCGGAAAGCTGGTTTTGGTTTATATCTGGCTATTTGGAGCTCATGGTTGGGAGCATCGATGTCCTCTCCCTTTACAAATACTTTTCCAGTGGCAGTAGCGGCATATCCTCCGGTAATTTTTAAAGTAAGCTGCCATTTATCTGATATTTCATGGGAAAAATAAGGCCCAATACCTGCAGAAAGGAATCCCATAGATTGTGTTTTGATTTCATGATCACCAAAATCCTGCCCGTCATCTAATGTTATTCTTTGAGATTTAATAGGGAAGCTGCTGAAAGATACATCGGCACCCACACCCCATTTTTTTGAAAAGAAATAAGCGCCTTCCAGTCCGCCCTCAAAACCGATTTGTTTTTTATCATCCAGTTCAGATTCCCTCAGGAAGTTAGTGGTACCAAACGCGGTTCCCATTTTTAAAGAAAGAAAGGATGGATAGTCGTTACCCTGTATTCTGGATAAGATGCTTAAATTATCACCCTTGTTTTTATAAATTTTGTCAATAAAAAAATACCCCAGTTCTGTTGATATAATTCCGATACCTGCACCGGCGAGAATATCCGGAACCCAGTGTCTGTTATTTAAATTTCGTCCAAGTCCCGTAAGGGTAGCAGAACCATATCCGGCAATACTGTAGGCCGGATTCACCAAACCATATTCTTTGTGTAGAAATGTGGCATTGGTAAAAGCCATTGCGGCATGCCCTGATGGGAAAGAGTTGTTTTTGGATCCATCGGGACGTTCCACTTTTGCTGTATATTTAATAGAGTTGACTAAAATAGCCATGATGGCTAAGCTGGTGCCATAGGATAAGGTAGCCCGTCCTATATTGTTACGCCCTTTTACACCTGCCAGTTTTAATCCATAGACTGCAGCAGCAGGAGCGTATTGCAGATAATCATCATATTTTACTTTGAAGTTGGGAAGGTACCGGTTTCTTACCTCGCGAATATTCTCTTTTTCTCCCCATGTTGCTGCGGCTGCCGTAAAAAGTAGAGCTGGAGCCACCGATTTTTTTACCCATTCTTTTTGGAAAAAAGGAGTTTTCTCCTGAATTGTATACCCTGAATTGATGAGAGCCAGATCTTCCTTGAGATTTCGGGATGGGATAGTATCCTGTGCTTTAATACAGGATAATTGCAATAGTATTCCTGATGCTAATGCTATTTTTTTCATCGTAGTGGTGTTGAATTTAAATTGCGTAAAAGTATTAAAAAAATCTATCCCAAAAATTGAGATAGACTATTTTAATATTTTTATAATATTTTAAGTAATCCGGATGATTATCTTAATCCTGCTCTTGGTCCCGATGCTGATACTACAGCCTGCATTCTGGTTTTTTGGTTGGCAGAGAACATAAACATAGATTTGTCATCTACATAATCCATATAATTCATAAACATCTGAGAACGGCTTACACCTCCACAAATTCTGTTTAGAGGATAGGTGGGATTTCCATAATTAGGGCCGGGAGATGTAGGAGTATCATTAGAGTAATCTGTCTGGCAGCCTGTGTCTGATGATCCCCAAAGGTGTGGAAGGTTCAGGTAATGTCCTACTTCATGGGTTACTGTTCTTCCTAAATTAAACGGAGCTGAAGCACCTGTTTTTCCTATATACTGATAGCCTATTACAAGACCGTCATACCATTGTCCTGCATGTTCAGGATAATAAGCGTAGCCCAGTGTTCCAGGTTGATTGTTTTCGTCAAGAATTGAATTTACAACCCAGATATTCAGGTTTTTATTGACATCAGTTGCATCAATTCCTCCGGTGCTGGCTTTTTTCATTTGTTCAAGATCAGATCTCCAGCCTGTTTTTGAACTCTGTTTACGGTTGGTTGCAACTAATTTGAAACGGATTTTTACATCACCTGCTGCTGCAGGCTGAAATGCAGAAGGAATTTTCGTAACATCAGAATTGGTGCCTCCGTAATCGGCATTAAGAACAGCAATTTGTTCTGCAATTCTTGTGTCAGAAACATTTTGAGTAGAAGTGTTATAGATGACATTAAAAACTACCGGGATCTCAACAGTTCCGTCTGCAAGAACTTTTCCCACTTTAAGGTTTTCTGCAAATTTTTCAGTACCGGATTCAATATCCGCTATTTTCTTTTGTAGCGCTGGATTTTTCAAAAGCATTGCTTGTCTGATTTCTTCTGAAGGGCAGCTTCTTTTAAGAGCACTTGGAACAGAATTTTCCTGATCCGCAGGTGTTTCATTTTGAGTGGTTAAACTGTCGGTGTTACATGCCGACATAAAGCCCAGGACCAGGGCTCCAATTAAGAATTTTTTCATATCGTTATAATATAATTTGGTTGAGGGTGTGAAATTATATTATTTGTGATTAATATGCAAATTATTCATTGAAAAAGGTAGAGGAATTTTAAATTGTATAGCATTTGCTTGAATTAAATGCAAATAAAATGATATTTAATTGAATTTTAGTTAAAATTAATTGTTTTATTTATATTTAATAATCAATCGGATTTTATGTGTGAATAATTTCATGTTTTTATTGTTTTTTATAGGATATTTTATACAAACGGAGTGTTGCTGAAACTGAAAAGGGATTTAATTTCAGGAGATAGATAGAATAAAAAAATCTATCTCAATTTGAGATAGATCTTAAGTTTGTCAATATTTAAATTTTAATATACTCTCAATCCGGATCTTGCACCAGAAGAAGCTACTACAGACTGCATTCTTGTTTTTTGTCCTGCAGAGAACATAAACATTGCTGCATCATCTACATAATCCATGTAATTCATAAACATTACAGATCTCTGTACACCGCTGCAAGTATTATATAGCGGGTATGAAGGTTTTCCGTAATTTGCTGTAGTTTGTGTAGGAGTGTCACTTACCTGGTCATTTCCACAATTAGCATCTCCCCAGATGTGTCTTAAGTTTAAGTAGTGGCCTACTTCATGTGTTGCTGTTCTTCCCAGGTTGAAAGGTGAAGAAGCTCCTGTCTTTCCAAAATATGGAGCAGCAATTACAACACCGTCATTCCATAGACCTGCAGATTCAGGGAATGTTGCATACCCAAGAATGGTACGTCCCTGGCTGGTCATTTTACCTACAACCCATAAATTTAAATAATTGGTAGGATTAGTAGCATCAATTCCTCCTTTAGATGCTTTTTTCATATCATCATTGGTAGCCCATCCGGTTTTTGTGGTAGATTTTCTAACAGTATTTACCAGTCTGAATTTTACTTTTGTGTCACCGGAACTTACAGCCTGGAATTCAGTCGGAATTTTGCTGGCATCAGTGTTAGTACCGGAATAGTCAGCATTTAATACTGCAATTTGTTCAGCAATTCTTGCATCAGAAACGTTTTCAGCTGTAGTTCTGTATAGAACATTCACTACAACCGGGATTTCTACAGTACCATCAGCTAAAACTTTTCCAAATTTTACATCATTGGCGAACTTTTCTGTGTTGGTTTCTAATGCTGCAAATCTTTGTTGGAGTTCAGGACTTCTTTTCAATGCTTCCTGTCTGATTTCCTCAGACGCACAGCCCCTTTGAGCAAAACCTGCAGTTGTTACTGCTTCGTCAGTTGTGTTTTCATTTTGATTAGTAACGCTGTCAGTGTTACATGCAGACATTACAGTGAGCATAAAAGCTCCAAATAATAGTTTTTTCATATCAAAATCATTTAGGTTGAGGATGTGAAATTATATTATTTAAAATTAATATGCAAATAATTTGTAATTTAATTGATATATTGTTAATGATTAGTCTTTTTATTTAATTAAATTCTATCGTTATATCGAATGTATTGAATTTTAATCAATTTAGATAAAACTACTGGTTCGTTTTTAGTTTTTGATTATTTTGTGTGTATACTTTTCGTTTATATTTATTTTTTAAAAGAATTTTTTCACTATAAAGACTTAATTAGCAAAACCATTTTTAATGGCAAAAACGGCTAGACCTACGCGGGTTTTAAGATCCAGTTTTTCACATAGCTGATCACGGTAGCTTTCTACTGTTCTCGGACTGCAGCACATTCTGTCGGCAATTTCCTTATAACTGAGTTCGGTTACAGTGTATTTCAGAAACTCTTTTTCTCTGTCTGAAATTTTTATCGCCATTTCAGATTCAGTCTCTTTGTTCAGGTTGGAGAATATAATTTTGGAAGCCCAGTCCGGATAAAAGAAGCCATCACTATTAAGTCGGGTAAGTGCGGTTTCCAGATCTCTTGGATGGGTGTTTTTCAGCAGATAACCTTTTGCTCCGCTTTTGATCATCTTAATTACGCTGTTGTCATCTCCCTGCATACTGAGAGCCATAATTTTAACATCGGGATGGTTTTTTGTAAGCCAGACTGCCGTTTCAAAACCGTCCATAATAGGCATACTGATATCTAAAAGAATAATATCAGGAATGGTATTGCCTTCTTCAAATTTTTGGATAAGATCTTTCCCGTTCTCGCTTACATAGATGACTTCAAATTCACTGAAGTTACCTATAATTCCTTCCAGGGCTTTTGCAATAAGTATATGGTCGTCAACAATTACGATAGATTTTTTCATGATTGCTTTTTTAAGATAATATTGATTTGGGTTCCTGCATTTTCCCGGCTTTCCATACGAAAACTAGCTCCTATGATTTCCGCTCTGTTTTTCATATTGGTAAGGCCTATTCCGTTGGATTTGATCTGTGAAGTATCGAACCCGATTCCATCATCACGAATATCAAGTTCCCAAAGGATGTCTTCAGACGTATTCAGGCTGATAAAAATATTTTTACAGCGGGAATGTTTTATACTGTTCTGAATAAACTCTTGGGTAATCCTAAGAAGAACATTTTTATGAACAAAGCCCAAGTCCAGTTGTTTAAAATTATGCTCAAAATTTACATGGCACTTTTTAAAGGAATTGGTATTGTCTACTTCTTCCTGTATCAAAGTTACAATTTCCTTCTGGTTGATATTGTCGTCTGTAAGTGTTTTTGACAAGCTTCTGAGATCCTGCAAAGATTGGTTGATGATTTGTGAAACCTGATCAATTCTTTCACTTGCTTCGGATACTTTATTTTCATAAAGCATCTGTTGTACATAGAGGCTTACCAGGGTAAGTTTCTGACCAATATTATCATGCAGTTCTCTTCCGATCTGCTGCATGGTGGCCTGCTGAATTTCCAGTTGGGTAGAAAGGAGCTCTCTCTGATGAAGTTCATTTTTTCTTTCAATTTCATTCAGATGTTCCTTCTTGCGTTGTTTGTAACTTCTGATGTAGATCAAAACTGCCGTTACAAACATAACAAAAAGTATATTAAATAGAATGATAACTATTAAGAGCTCTGTTTTCCCCATATAAATGAACTTGCAAATAAGATATACATCACTGAAACTGATACCAGAAAATAACTAAAATATATATCCCAAATTTCCTTGTATTTTACCAGAAGTGATAAAAATGACATGAAAGGTAATGTTCCTATATATGATAGCGTAATCCCAAGGTTAATATAAAACATTTTGTTTTTATTGAAATTGAGAATTTCCTGTGAAGTAATTTGTTTATAGTACTCCATTATTACCAAAAGCATCAAAATAAGACAGCCAAACGTATAGTTGAAGGCAAATACAATTTTACTTTTGGAAAAATATAATTCGTTGGGAATAAATGAAAGCAGATATAAAATGGAAAATATCCAAAACAATTTGGGTTTTCCTAAAGATTTTGCAGCATATAACCAGTAAAAAAATACGAACTGGATTGGCATTAAAAGGTAGTTATAATACTGGGCTTTGGTAAAATGAACAAAACTTCCCCACTTGCCATAAGCTTCCCCAAGAAAAATAAATACCAGATAAAACACAAAAAAATTCCAATATTGTTCTTTTAAACGGTTATAATGAAAGAGTGCTATGACTGCGGCAAGTCCTTCAGCCCAAAGCAGACTTTGTTGTGCAAATTCCTGGAATTCTGTCATACAGTTTTGATATAATATACTACAATTAAAAAGACTCTCCTAAAGGAGCTTTTGGTGGAACAAGTATTCCGTTATTTTCTCCAAGACCGGTGTCATCATCTTCTTCCGTACCTTTGTTTGCTAATACTAAAGATTTTCCTTCAGCACTCTGAAAAGGATTGAAATCATAATCAATAAGCTCTCCGGTTTCATTGGCTTTTTTTAATGTTGGGACCATCACCAGCGTGTGTCTTCCTGCATATTCTGTCGGAACAGGATGTGAATCCATGATAGACCAGTTTTCCTGTTTCGGATAAGTAGCATAATAAAATCTGATCCCTAAGTCTTCTGAAGATGCAGCTGGGTTCACTTTGGCAGCTTCTTCTTCGATCTTTGCAATAAAACTTTTTAGTTTAGGAAGATCAAACCAGATGGAATGAGCATCTTGTATTCCTAAGGCGGTATTAATAGCAGTGAGATGATTTTGACGGTAATTGTCAATCAGAGCCTGGATAAGACTGTTTGACATAATTCCAGGTTCCAGTGGATTGTTTGATTCTGTATTCATAGCTTAGTGGTTTGCGGATAAAACTTAATTAATATGCAAATTTCGGAAAAATAATGGTAGAAAATGTATCTGTTAATAGGGAATTACACTGTTATTTTTACCGTGATTTTACGGATTGTATATTTTATAAAGAATAAGTTGGAATTTGGAGAAAATCTTTCAATCTGAATTCTTTGAAAGGCATACGGGGGGCAAAACACAAAAGGTCGCCTTTCACAAGCGACCTTTTATATTGTTTTTTTAATTTTTTACAGAACTCTTAATCCTGCGCGAGGGCCGGATGCTGAAATGGTAGCCTGCATTCTGCTGTTTTGTTGTTGTGTAAACATAAACAATGTTGTTTCGTCAGAATAATCCATGTAATTCATAAACATTACAGAGCGTGAAACTCCTCCGCAGGTTTCGTATCTCGGATAAGTTGGTACACCGGAGTGTTTTGTAATCTGTTGAGGTGTATCATCTACGAAATCGTTACCACAGTTGGCGTCTCCCCAGATATGTCTTAGATTTAAGTAATGTCCAACCTCGTGTACTGTTACTCTTCCCTGATTATGAGTGGCATCAGGACCACCTTCACCCACATAATCGTCCATCATAACAACACCGTCGTTCCAAAGTCCTGCATCTTCCGGGAAAGTAGCATATCCTAAGACATATCCGGACTGATACGGCATATAATCAACTACCCAGATATTCAGATACTGGTTAGGATCCGTAGAGTCCATTCCTCCTGTAGATGCTTTTTTCATTTTATCATCCGGTGCCCATCTGGAAGTCTTTGTCGACTTTCTGTTAATGCCCGCCAATCTGAATTTAATTTTGGTATCTCCTGCATTTACCGGTTGAAATTCTGCGGGAATCTTGGAAATATCAGAATGTGTAGATGCGAAGGCTTTATTAAGTACATCTATTTGGGAATTTATCCTGGCATCTGATACGTTATTTGATGCTTTTGTGTAAAGGACATTGAAGATGACCGGTATTTCTACGCTTCCGTCAGGCAAAACTTTACCCATTTTTTTCTGCTCGATATAGTTTGCGGTCTGGCTTTCTATCTGAAGCATTCGCTGCATAGCTGCAGGATCTTCAGCAAGGTGTTTTTTTCTGAGAATATCAGAGCCGCAGAAGGCCTCTTTGCCGGCTGTGATATTGGTTTCTTCCACGTTTGTGTTCCCTGGAGTAATGTTTTCTGTTTCATTATTATTACATGAAACCAGGAGTGTGATTAAGACTCCGAAAATTGTTTTTTTCATAAAATCTCGTTTTTTAGTAAAACGAATATAGGTGAAATTTTAATATGATATATTTAATTAATCAGTTATTATTTTATGTTAAATTTAATTTATTTTTATTTTGTATGAAATATTTACATTATTAATATTTTTTTTTAATAAATATGCTACAGATTAGATTTTTTAATAGGGATATTTTTTCTAAAAATTTGAAATTAAATGTAAATTATTATTTATTGAAAATAAATTGCTTAAAAAGATGTTGGTATAAAAAATAAGTGCTGCAGATTATTCTACAGCACTTACTTACAAAAATAATGTATATGAAAAAAACTATTTTATTATTCAGTAGGTCGGAAAACCAAACCTGTTTCTACAAAGTAATCCAGCGTAATTCTATCTCCATCATTTACATTTCCTGCAAGAATCTCTTTAGAAAGTTTGTTTAAAACTTCCTGCTGAATTACTCTCTTCAGTGGTCTTGCTCCGAAGGCAGGATCATATCCTTTGTCCATCAGATAATCTACTGCGTCCTGAGTGAAAGTCATAATAATGTTTCGTTTAGATAACATTTCATTAAACCCTCTCAGCTGATACTGAACAATTTTTCCGATTTCTTTTTTTCTTAAAGGCTGGAAGAGTACAATTTCATCAATTCTGTTCAGGAATTCCGGACGGAGCGTTTGTTTCAGCAGATCGAATACTTCGTCTTTTGTTTTATCCACAATTTCATCCTGATTTTCCTCCGTAAGATTCTCAAAATTCTCCTGAATCAGATGTGATCCTAAATTCGAGGTCATGATGATGATGGAATTCTTGAAATTCACTACACGGCCTTTATTATCCGTCAGACGTCCGTCATCCAAAACCTGAAGTAATGTATTGAAGACATCAGGATGTGCTTTTTCAATCTCGTCTAAAAGCACTACGGAGTAAGGTCTTCTTCTAACCGCTTCAGTCAATTGTCCGCCTTCATCATATCCCACATATCCAGGAGGCGCTCCTACTAATCTGGAAACACTGTGACGTTCCTGATATTCACTCATATCAATTCTGGTCATATTGTTCTCATCATCAAATAAGAACTCCGCCAGTGCTTTTGCCAGCTCCGTTTTACCTACTCCGGTAGTTCCCAGGAATAAGAAGGATCCGATAGGCTTTTTATCATCACTCAATCCGGCTCTGTTTCTTCTGATCGCATCTGCAACCGCCTGAATCGCTTCATCCTGTCCCACAACTCTATGATGCAGTTCGGCCTCAAGATTCAATAACTTATCTCTTTCTGATTGCAGCAATTTAGTTACAGGAATACCTGTCCATTTAGCAATCACTTCAGAGATGTTTTCAGCAGTCACTTCTTCTTTGATCAGTTCATTCTGATGATTCTGCATTTCGAGTTCAACCTTGGCAAGCTCTTCTTCCTTTTCACGAAGTTTTCCGTATTGGATCTCCGCTACTTTTGCATAATCTCCGGCTCTGGAAGCTCTTTCTGCTTCGTGTTTCAGAGATTCTATATCTTTTTTGATCTGGGTAAGATCTTCACTTTTCTGTTTTTCTTTCAGCCATTTGGCATTGATCTCATTTCTCTGTTCGGATATTTTTGCAATATCTTCCTTAAGGTGATCAATCTTGGTCTGGTTGCCTTCTCTTGAAATAGCAGCAAGCTCAATTTCCATCTGCATGAGTTTTCTGTCCAGAACGTCCAGTTCTTCCGGTTTGGAATTGATTTCCATTCTCAGCTTTGCAGAAGCTTCGTCAATAAGGTCAATGGCTTTATCCGGTAAAAAACGGTCTGAAATATATCTTTGAGACATTTCCACAGCGGCAATAATTGCCTCATCTTTGATTCTTACTTTGTGGTGAGCTTCGTATTTATCTTTAATACCACGAAGGATAGAAATTGCAGATTCAGTATCCGGTTCTTCCACCATTACCTTCTGGAAACGTCTTTCCAACGCTTTATCTTTTTCAAAATACTTTTGGTATTCATTCAATGTAGTGGCACCAATCGCTCTTAATTCTCCTCTTGCCAGAGCAGGTTTCAGAATGTTGGCAGCATCCATTGCTCCTTCACCACCTCCGGCTCCTACCAAAGTGTGGATCTCATCAATGAAAAGAATAATCTGTCCATCAGACTTGATTACCTCATTCACCACAGATTTCAGTCGCTCTTCAAATTCACCTTTGTATTTTGCCCCGGCGATCAAAGCTCCCATGTCTAATGAATAGAGAGTTTTATCCATCAGGTTTTCAGGGACGTCGCCACTGATAATTCTGTGGGCAATTCCTTCAGCAATTGCGGTTTTACCTACTCCCGGTTCCCCGATAAGGATAGGGTTGTTTTTTGTTCTTCTGGAAAGAATTTGCAAAACTCTTCTGATTTCTTCATCACGTCCGATGACAGGGTCCAGCTTACCTTCTGCTGCTAATTCATTAAAGTTTTTAGCATATTTATTTAAAGACTGATACGTTTCTTCTGAACTTGCAGAAGTAGCTTTACTTCCTTTTCTTAATTCTTTAATTGCGCCTTCCAGCAGATTTTTGGTTACACCCATATCTTTCAGCATTTTGGAAACTTCAGAAGAGGTGTCCAAAAGAGATAGCCATAAGTGTTCAATCGTTACATATTCGTCACCCATCTTCTTAGCGATATTTGGTGCGTCCAGCAATACTTTGTTGGCAGATTGTGAAAGATAAATATTTCCTCCCTGAACTTTAGGAAGCTTTTCTAAATTTTCACGGTTGCGCTCTCTTACTAATGCTGCATCTGCTTCAGATTTTTTTAATAAGAAAGGCGAAATATTTTCATCTACCTGAAAAATTCCTTCAAGAAGATGTTGAGGTTCAATGCTTTGGTTGCCAAACTCCATCGCAACCTGTTGTGCTGCCTGGATGGCTTCCTGTGATTTTACAGTATATTGGTTTAAGTTCATATTTTATATATTTTTGGTAATGATTCGTTTAAAGTTTAGTTTTTAAAAAACATCAAGAAACCAAATTCTAAGGCTTAGTTTCTTAATGCCATCAATTATTTAATCATTTATTCGATGACTGTATCGCAAAAACTGTTCAATTATTAAATTTACAAAAAAACTGGACAAATTTTCCGGATATTATATTTTTAACGGAAATTTAACTTGACAAAATTTCCGGTTTCGTCATTATCTCTTTATAATTGATGAACAAATCGTCATAGCAGATAAATAACTCAACGATTAAACTGAAGATGAAGACTTTTTTCTTTTTATGATCAAAAAAACGACAGTTTAAATCAGAATAATTACTTTTGCATTTTACCAGATGGAACTCAAAGAAAAACAGAGAAAAATACTCAACGTAGCAGTAGAACTTTTCAAAGAGAAAGGGTATATGGGAAGCTCAGTACGAGACCTGGCTACAAAACTTAATATCAAAGCTGCATCACTGTATGCACATATCCGTTCAAAGGAAGAAATTCTGGAATGGATTTGCTTTGGCATTGCTCAGGAGTTTTTCGATGAACTTCAGGAAGTAAAAAATACCAATATCGCTCCCAGAGAAAAACTGAATCTCTTATTAGATAAACACTTATCTGTTGTTCTTAAAAATCGTGATGTTACCCATATCTATTCCAATGAATGGAAACATCTTGAGGAAAGGCTTCCCGAATTTGTAGAATTAAGGAAAAACTACCAGCAGGAAGTAGAACAACTGATTTTTGAGATCTACAAAGCAGAAAACTGGGAACTGAAATCACCATCATTTACCACCAGATTTATCCTTCATACTTTAAATAATTCCTATTTCTGGTTCAAAAGAAGCAGCGATTCTACGGATGAAATTACAGAAGAAATCAGAGAGAAAATTCTTTTCGGCCTGCTTGGAAACCAGAAGAAATAAGCACGCCGTTTGTCATTGACTACATCAAATCTTCGATTTCTGACGAAGGAAGAATCTCATAGTTATGTTATTTAATCATGTATTTAATAAGAGATTCTTCGCTACACTTCGTTCCGCTCAGAATGACATTGGACATAATTTTAAGCACTTTTCTTATTTAGAATCATTCAAAATATGACAAAAGTCATAAAAATTTTGCCAGCTTCCGAAATCTTTTTAAATTTACACCTAACAAATGTTAGTTAGTTTTATGGATTTTTCAGTTGAATATCTGGAGCTGGGTCAGTTGAGACAGCTTCAATCCGACCGGTTGATTAGCCTGATCAGCTATTTGGGAGAGAAGTCGGAATTTTATAAAAAGAAATTTGATGAACTTCAAATATCCCCTCAGGATATAAGGTCGATTGAGGATATCACTAAACTTCCTATTACTTACAAGCAGGATTTAAGAGATAACTATCCGTTCGGATTATTTACGGTTCCTAAAAATGAGCTTCAGCGGATTCACTGCTCAAGCGGAACGACAGGAAAACCGACTGTGGTAGGATATACAAAAGAAGATGTAGAGCTTTTCAGTGAAGTGGTGGCAAGATCACTGAATGCTGCTGGTGCTAAACCGGGAATGCAGTTACATAATGCTTATGGTTATGGGATTTTTACAGGAGGATTAGGTCTTCATTACGGAGCCGAAATGCTGGGAATGAGTGTTCTTCCCATTTCAGGGGGAATGACGGCAAGACAGGTAGATCTTATTGTAGATTTTAAACCGGAAGTGATCTGCTGTTCTCCTTCATATGCTTTAACGATTGCAGATGAATTTGCAAAAAGAGGAATATCAGCAGATGAAATCAGTCTTAAATACGCTGTGCTGGGTTCAGAGCCATGGACGGAGATTATCAGAGGACACATTGAAGAAAGATTAGGCGTTCATGCAACCAATATCTATGGATTAAGCGAAATTATCGGTCCCGGAGTTTCCATGGAGGATTTCGAAGAGAAGGGAGGAGCTTATATCTGGGAAGATCATTTTTATCCCGAGATTTTGGATCCTGTTACCAAACAGCCGGTTCCTTTTGGAGAAGAAGGGGTTTTAGTGATTACTACTTTAACTAAAAAAGCAATGCCGCTTTTACGTTACTGGACGAATGACATTACAAGTCTTTACTACGATGAAAATGCCAAAAGAACAATGGTGAAAATGAAACCTATCGTAGGAAGAGCAGATGATATGCTGATCGTAAGAGGAGTAAACGTATACCCAAGCCAGATTGAAGATGCTTTTTCTTATGTAAAAGGAGTGGTTCCCAATTACTATTTAACACCTGTAGAGAAAGAACACATGTGTATTGCTTTGGATATTGATGTTGAAATAGATGACGAATTGGTAAAATCTCAGAAAATGGAAGCCAATACCGATGATTATTTTAATTTTGTCGGCAACTTTGGGAAAAACATAGAAAACGAAATAAAAAAGAGAGTAGGAATCACTACGAAAGTAAAAGTTCATGCTCAGGACAGCCTGCCAAAGTGCGAAGGTGGAAAAATTAATAGAATACTAAAAAAATAATGAATTCATTTTATAAACTTAAAACAGTTAAAGTTCAGAAAGATACTTCCGAAGCAGTGAATGTGGCGGTAGAAATTCCTGAAGAACTGAAAGATAAGTTCAGGTTCAAGCAGGGACAATATCTGAATTTCCGAATGATGATCAACGGAAATGAAGAAAGACGTTCTTACTCTATCTGTAATGCTCCAAGTGAAAAAGGCAATACACTGGAGGTATTGGTGAAATTATTGGAGGGTGGAAAGGTATCTGGCTATTTCAATGAGCATCTTCATATGGATGAAGTGCTGGAAGTAATGCCTCCGATGGGTGGTTTTAATACCTCTTATCATCCAAGCAATGTAAAAACTTATGTCGGACTGGCTGCAGGTAGCGGAATTACGCCTGTATTATCCAATATTAAAGAAAGTCTTTATCAGGAACCTAACAGTAATGCTTATCTGTTTTACAGCAACAGAAGCATGAATCATGTTTTAAGAAAAGCAGAGATTGATAAACTGGTTGAACACTTCAATGGCAGGCTTAAAGTGGTTTATTTAGTAAGCCGTGAGAAACATGAAGATCCGGTTTTTGAAGGAAGGATTTCATCAGAAAAATTAGAACAGCTGTTTGAAAGATATACAGATATTGATGTAAAAGAAGCTACTTATTTTATTTGCGGACCTTCAGAAATGATTAAAGGGATTGCAGACTATCTGAAAAAAGATAAAAAAGTACCTGCTATCCAGGTATTATTTGAATATTTCACCGCTCCGGATGAAGAAAATACGGAGGAAATGAGTGATGAATTCAAAGCCATTGCCAATATTGAAAGTATGGTAACGGTAATCATTGATGACGATGAATATTCGTTCCACCTTAATTCTAAAAAAGAGAGTATCTTAGATAAAGCATTGAAAGACAATCTTCCTGTACCTTTTGCATGTAAAGGAGGTGTTTGTTGTACGTGTAAAGCACAAGTTCTGGAAGGAGAAGTTTTCATGGAGAAAAACTATGCGCTTACCGAAGAAGAAGTAGCCAGAGGCTATGTTCTTACCTGCCAATGTCACCCGACAACGAATGTGGTGATGCTTAATTATGATGTTTAAAAATTAATGTAACAATATAACAATGTATCAATATAACAATCATTGGTACATTGCTAGACTAATACATTGTTAAATTGAAAAAATTATGGACTTAGAAAAATTTGTTCAATACGTTCACGAAGAAAATAAAGTAGAACCAAAAGATGTAATGCCTGATGATTACAGAAAGCTACTGGTTCGTCAGATTTCACAGCACGCGCATTCTGAAATTGTAGGAATGTTGCCGGAAGCCAACTGGATCTCCAGAGCGCCTTCATTGAGAAGAAAAATGGCTCTTTTAGCCAAAGTTCAGGATGAGGCAGGCCACGGCTTATATCTTTATTCTGCTACCGAAACATTAGGAGACGGAAGCATCCGAGCAGACAGAGATGCTACTTATGATGATATGCTGGAAGGAAAAGCAAAATATTCAAGTATTTTCAACTATCCTACCCTAAGCTGGGCTGATATCGGTGCCATCGGTTGGTTAGTAGACGGTGCGGCTATTATGAACCAGGTAATGCTGATGGGGAATTCTTACGGTCCTTATTCAAGAGCGATGGTGAAAATCTGTAAGGAAGAATCTTTCCACCAAAGACAAGGGTATGAAATTCTTATGGCATTGTGCCGTGGAACAAAACAACAGAAAGAAATGGCTCAGGCTTCATTAAACCGTTTCTGGTGGCCGGCTCTGATGATGTTCGGACCTAATGATGACAGCTCACCCAACTCTAAAATCTCTATGAACTACAGAGTAAAAAGAGAAAGTAATGACAGTCTTCGTCAGAGATTTATCGATGTTACCGTTTCTCAGGCTGAATTCTTAGGATTAACCATTCCTGATAAAGATCTGAAATGGAATGAGGAAAGACAGCATTACGATTTCGGAGAACTTCCCTGGGATGAATTCATGGAAATCTTAAAAGGAAACGGTCCTTGCAACAAAAAGCGTATCGAAACGAAGAGAAAAGCTCAAAGAGAGAATGCTTGGGTAAAAGAAGCTGCGGCGGCTTTTGCAGAAAAACAACAAAAAGAAGTAATATAATAATGTAACAATATACCAATGTAGAAATGTAACAATCATTGTCATGCTGAGCTTGTCGAAGCATTTCATTGTTAAACTGGTACATTGATACATTGTTAAATTAATTTGATTATGGCAAATTTAGATATGTGGGAAGTGTTTATTCAGACTAAACCGGGATTATCTCACAAACACGTTGGAATTGTACAGGCACCAACAGCAGAAATGGCTTTGCAGAACGCAAGAGACGTTTATACAAGAAGAAAAGAAGGAACCTCTGTTTGGGTTGTTCCAAGTAAATATATTGTGACTTCGGAAGGAGTAGATAAAGAAGCATTCTTTGATCCGGCTGATGATAAACTATACCGTCATCCAACTTTCTACGAGATTCCTAACGACGTAAAAAATATGTAAAAATGCTAATGGCTATTAGCTGCTTGCAATTTGCTAAAAGCTACATGCCAAAAGCCAAAAGCTAAAATAATGAACCCATTATATAATTATTTATTAAAACTTGCAGACGACAGTTTCATTATGGGACAGCGTCTGTCTGAATGGTGCGGTGAAGGTCCTTACTTAGAGGAAGATATTGCATTGACAAATATTGCGTTGGATGAACTAGGTCAGGCGAATAACTTTTACGTTTACGCTTCGAGAATGATTGATAACGGTAAAAGTGAAGATGATATCGCATTTTTAAGATATGAGCATGAATATGTGAATGCCCATTGGGTAGAACTTCCTAATGAAGATTATGCACAGACTATTCTTAAAGTATACGTATTATCTGTCTATCAGAAACTGATGTATGAGGCTTTATCAAACTCTGCTAATGAAGAATTGGCTGCCATTGCTCAAAAATCACTGAAAGAAGTAAGATATCACTATACACACGCTGCATCCTGGATGAAAATCTTTGCTCAGGGAACAGAAGAAAGTAAGTCCCGTCTGGTAAAAGCTATAGAAAATATCTGGGAATATACGAAAGGTCTTTTTGCTAAAACAGAAGGTGAAGATGATCTTGTTGCCTTGAATATTGCTCCCAATTCAGATGCGCTTTACGAAGAATTTCTTGCGATTACCAAGAAAGATTTTGCAGATTTTGGTTTAGAATATCCGGAAAATCATTTCATGCAGCCCAAATCAAGAACAGGATATCATACAGAGTATTTCGGATATATCCTTTGTGAGCTTCAGTATATGCAGAGAGCGTATCCTGGCTGTACGTGGTAGTAAATTATGAAGAAGTTGCTTCTTGGGATATTGGCTTTTTTTCTTGCAGCCTATGTGATACTATGTGTTGGAATCTATTTCTATCAGGAGAAAATTATTTTTTATCCTGAAAAGTTACCCGAAAATTACAAGTTTACATTTGATGGTGATTTTGAAGAAGTACCCATTAAAATGCAGGATGGAAAGCATTTGAGTTCTGTTTTATTCAAAGCTCAAAATCCAAAAGGAGTCATCTTTTATCTTCATGGAAACGGAGGATCAATAAAAAGCTGGGGAGTAGTAGTTCAGCTGTATCAAAGTCTGAATTATGATACTTTGATACTTGATTACCGGGGTTACGGAAAAAGTGAAGATAAAATTAATAATAAAAATCAGATCT
Source organism: Chryseobacterium sp. DZ-32 (assembly GCF_059587025.1). Lineage (NCBI taxonomy): Bacteria > Pseudomonadati > Bacteroidota > Flavobacteriia > Flavobacteriales > Weeksellaceae > Chryseobacterium > Chryseobacterium sp. DZ-32. The sequence goes on along the minus strand of NZ_JCAIOM010000016.1, from coordinate 54,598 downwards.
TTTCGGATGTTGAAAGTGCCTACAAAGAGCTTTTGAAAAGATATCCGGAAAACAGAATTATTATTTTGGGATATTCTGTAGGAACAGGATTAGCTGCAAAATTAGCATCCATGCATAATGCAGGATTATTGATTTTACAGGCACCATATTACAGTATGGAAGATGAAATGAATCAGAAATTTTCATTCCTTCCGAAGTTTTTGCTGAAATATAATTTTGAGACTTGTGAATATTTAAAAACCGTTAAGTCACCAGTCGTTATTTTTCACGGTGATAAAGATGAGGTTATTAACTATAAAGCCTCTTTAAAACTTAAAAATAACTTTAAAAAAGGTGATCGTCTGATTGTATTAAAAGATCAGTATCACAACGGCATAACAGATAATTTAGATTATCAGAAAGCAATGAAAATAATCCTTGATTCTGATAAAAAATAAAATATGAATCAGCTTTTAGATTTATTAAAAACCATTCCCGATCCGGAAATTCCGGTAATCAATATTGTGGAATTGGGTATTGTAAGAGAAGCGAAAATTACCAGCGAGAACTCTTGTGAAGTAACGATTACGCCAACTTATTCTGCTTGTCCAGCTATGTTTACCATTGAGGAGGATATTATCAAAATGATGAAAGAAAACGGATGGGATGCAAAAGTAGTCACCAAGATGTTTCCGATCTGGACAACAGACTGGATTACTGATGAAGCGAGAGAAAAGCTCCGTGTTTACGGAATCACTCCTCCCGAAAAAGGAGCAGACGAACACCACATCGGAAAACCGAAAAAATGTCCGCGCTGTGGTTCCGAGCATACCAAACAGATCAGCAGATTCGGGTCTACTTTGTGTAAGGCCTCGTATCAATGCTTAGACTGCCTGGAGCCATTTGATTATTTTAAATGTCATTGATGAATAATCAACCCATACACAACAAATTTTACGGCTATGCAAAGCATAACGAAGGAATTGTTATAATGTTAAATTATTAGACCGTTACATTGATTTATATTGTTAAATTAGTGCGTTGTTAAATAATAAATTAATAAAAACTATGTATACACAACTTGATATTGAAACGCATTTTGACGGAAAGCTGAAAATCGCATATCTTAATCAACCGGAAACGATGAACGCCCTTACAAAACCGGCTTTATCAGATCTTAGAGACTTTGTTAAAGAGTGCAGCGAAGACGAAACGGTAAGATGTGTTGCCATTTCCGGAAGAGGAAGAGCATTCTGCTCAGGTCAGAATCTGGACGAAGCTTTTGTAGTAGGCAAAGAACACCATGATCATGACATCATCAGAAAAATTGTGGTAGACTATTACAATCCATTAGTAATGGAAGTTACCCGTTGCAAAAAACCGGTTATTGCTTTAGTAAACGGTCCTGCAGTAGGAGCTGGAGCAATGTTGGCGTTAATCTCTGACTTCGTTCTAGCGAATGAGAAAGCATATTTTGCTCAGGCATTTTCAAATATCGGTTTGATTCCTGATACAGGAGGAACGTACTTCTTACCGAAACTTCTAGGTAGACAATTAGCCAATTATTTAGCATTTACAGGTAAAAAATTATCTGCAGAAGAATCTAAAGCGCATGGCCTTGTAGCAGAAGTGTTCACTGAAGAAGAATTTGTTCCGAAATCTATGGAAATTCTTGAAAGAATGGCAAACATGCCGACAGCAGCCATCAAGCTTACGAAAAAAGCATTTGCCAATTCTTATAACAACACATTGAAAGAACAGCTTGAACTGGAAGGTGATCTTCAGCAGGAAGCTGCAGAAACAGAAGACTTCATTGAAGGAGTAAATGCCTTTTTACAGAAAAGAAAACCTAATTATAAAGGAAAATAAGAACTAATATAACAATGTACCAATGTAGCAGTTTATCAATGAGATGCTTCGACAAGCTCAGCATGACAATGATTGTTACATTGTTACATTGATACACTGTTACATTATGAAATATGTAGGAATTATCGGTGCCGGAACCATGGGAATCGGCATTGCACAAGTAGCCGCAACGAACGGATGCAAAGTATGGGTTTATGATGCCAACGCAAAACAAGTAGAAACGGCAACGGTAGGTTTGGAAAAAACCTTGACCAAATTGGTTGATAAACAAAAAATTTCGGCAGAGAAAATGACTGAAATTTTAGCTAATATTTCCATTGCTACAGAACTGAAGGATTTCAAAGACTGTGAGCTGATTATAGAAGCCATTATCGAAAACAAAGAGATCAAAACCAAAGTGTTTACAGAGCTTGAAAATTATGTTTCAGAAAGCTGTATTCTTAGTTCCAATACCTCATCTATCTCTATCACCTCTCTGGGTGCAGAACTCAAAAAACCGGAGCGTTTCATCGGAATTCACTTTTTTAATCCGGCCCCATTGATGCCTTTAGTGGAAGTTATTCCATCCTTATTAACAGAAAAAACATTAGCAGAAAAAATCTATAACCTCATGAAAGAATGGGGGAAGACTCCTGTTATTGCCAAAGATATTCCCGGGTTTATCGTCAACAGAATTGCCAGACCTTACTATGGGGAAGCCCTTAGGATTGTTGAAGAAAATATCGCTACACCGGAACAGGTGGATGAAGCCATGAAAACGTTGGGGAATTTCAAAATGGGACCTTTCGAACTAATGGATCTTATCGGAGTGGATGTGAATTTTGCCGTAACAACTACTGTGTACAAAGATTATTTCTACGATCCGAAATACAAGCCGTCTTTATTACAGCAAAGAATGTCTGAAGCCAAACTTCACGGCAGAAAAACAGGAAAAGGTTTCTACGATTACAGCGAAGGAGCAGAAAAACCTATTCCTCAGAAAGACGATGCTTTATACCAGCAGATCTTTTTAAGAATCATTTCCATGTTGATCAATGAGGCTATTGAAGCCAAAAGATTAGGCGTTGCCAATGACGAAGATATCGAGCTGGCAATGCAGAAAGGCGTCAACTATCCGAAAGGTTTATTAAGCTGGGGTAAAGAAATCGGGTATACAAAAATCTCCGAAACCCTTCAGAGCCTTTACGAAGAATATCAGGAAGAAAGATACAGGCAAAGTCCTTTACTTCGTAAATTATAAAATATACCAATCTATCATTTTATCAATAGAACAATCATTTCATAAACATTGCTAAACTGATAGATTGTTAAATTGCTACATTTAAAAAAATAATGAATATAGATGAATTCAGGGCAGAGCTGGAGACCAGACTTTTAATTGAAAAACAGTATTTAACTCAGGAAGCTTCCTCCGTTGATGAGCAGGAAAGACTTGAGCTATTAGGAAAATTTAATGAGAAATATAAAGAGCTGATCAAAAGATTGGCCAACGAAAATGGAATTGATTTAAATGAACCCTATGCCGCTGAAAACTCATTAGATTCAGAAAGCCTTTCATACGGGCAGATTATTCTTGGAAAAACCATGAGTGTTTACGACAGATTATCAGATGAGCTGTATGAAGAAATAATAAACATATAATTAACAGAAATGAATCCAAGACAAGTAGCAGATTATATGTTCAATCAGGATTATTTTTCCCAGTGGATGAATATTAAAATGATTGAAGTAAAAGAAAATTACTGTTTAATAGAAATGCCAATCAAGAAGGATATGCTGAACGGACTGAAAACAGTTCATGGCGGAGTAACCTTTGCGTTTGCAGACTCTGCGCTGGCATTTTCTTCCAATAATACCGGAGATGCAGCTGTAGCATTGAACTGTATCATCAATTTTACCAAAGCCGGAAAAGAAGGTGATGTTTTCAGAGCAGAAAGTGTTTTGGTCAATGATACGAGGAAAACAGCTGTTTATGACATTCAGATTACCAATCAAAACAAAGAACTGATTGCAAAATTTGTAGGAACAGTTTACAAAATAGGGAAAAAAGTAACAGAATTATAATAAGCAGTAAGCTTGAAGCAATAGTTAGTAAGCTTTTTTGAAGCTGATAGAGCCTGTTGCATATAGCTTAAAGCCTAAAGCAAATAAAAATGAACAACGTATACATCATAGACTATGTCAGAACTCCCATTTCAAAACTGCAGGGAGGATTATCAGAAGTAAGAGCCGATGACCTGGCTGCTATTGTGATCAAAGAAGTGGTAGCAAGAAACCCTGAAGTTCCAGTTGAGGAAATTGAAGACGTTATTTTCGGATGTGCCAATCAGGCGGGTGAGGATAACAGAAATGTTGCCAGAATGGGACTTTTACTGGCTGGCCTTCCTTATAAAATCGGTGGAGAAACTGTCAACAGACTATGTGCCTCAGGAATGTCTGCGGTAGCCAATGCATTCCGTTCCATTGCTGCAGGAGAAGGAGAAATTTATATTGCAGGAGGAGTAGAGCATATGACCCGCTCACCTTACGTGATGTCAAAACCAAGCGCAGCTTTCGGAAGAGACAGCCAGATGTTTGATACTACTTTCGGTTGGCGTTTCATCAATCCTAAAATGAAAGAAATGTACGGGGTTGATGGGATGGGGGAAACTGCAGAAAACTTAGCAGATATTCACAAGATCAACAGGGAAGATCAGGATAAATTTGCCCTTTGGTCCCAGCAGAAAGCAACTAAGGCTCAGGAAAGCGGAAGGCTGGCAGAAGAAATTGTAAAAGTTGAAATTCCTCAGAGAAAAGGTGATCCAGTCGTTTTTGAAAAAGATGAATTCATTAAACCAACTTCATCGATGGAAGGGTTGGCCAAACTTCGTCCCGCTTTCAGAAAAGAAGGAACGGTAACTGCCGGAAACGCCTCAGGAATGAATGACGGAGCCGCTGCTTTGATTTTAGCAAGTGAAGATGCGGTGAAAAAATATGGATTAAAACCCAAAGCGAAAATTCTGGGATCTTCCGTAGCCGGTGTTGAACCAAGAATCATGGGAATCGGACCGGTAGAAGCCACTCAAAAGCTATTGAAAAGATTAAACCTTTCCCTGGAAGATATGGATATCATCGAATTAAACGAAGCATTTGCAGCACAGGCACTGGCTGTAACAAGAAGCTTAGGGTTGAAAGATGACGATGCAAGAATAAACCCGAACGGAGGTGCAATTGCAATCGGTCATCCACTGGGAGTTTCTGGAGCAAGAATCGTAGGTTCTGCAGCAATGGAGCTTCAGAAGCAGGATAAAAAGTATGCATTGTGTACCCTTTGTATCGGTGTAGGTCAGGGATATGCAATGGTCATCGAAAAAGTATAATGAATTTGAAAGTGAGTTAATTTGAGAATGTTGAAAGAAATTATTAATTTCCAGATTATCTCATTCTCAGATTTTCAAATTAAAAAAAATGAACATCTACTCATACCACGGGATTCGTCCCATTATAAAGCCCTCCGCCTACATTCATCCGCAGGCAGTCATTATCGGGAATGTTGAAATAGGTGAGGAAGTATATATCGGTCCCAATGCGGTCATTCGCGGTGACTGGGGGAAAATTATTATTAAAGACGGAGCCAATGTACAGGAAAACTGTACCCTTCACGTTTTCCCGAATATAGAAACAATCCTGGAAGAATCTGCACATATCGGGCACGGTGCAATTATTCACTCAGGACACATCGGAAAAAACTGTCTGATTGGAATGAATTCCGTTGTAATGGACAAAGCCTATATCGGTGATGAAAGTATCGTTGGAGCATTGGCTTTTGTACCTGCTAATTTCAGATGTGAACCAAGAAAATTAGTGGTGGGAAGCCCTGCGAAAATTATCCGTGATGTTTCTGATGAAATGATTCACTGGAAAACAGAAGGAACAAAATTATATCAGGAGCTGGCAAGGGAAGGAAAAGAAGCTATTCTTCCTTGTGAGCCTTTTACAGAATATGTTCAGCAGATCCCAACCAAAGTTGTGGATTACAGTATCTGGGATGATATAAAATAAAAGTAACTAATGGCTAATAATCAAACCTAACGGGTTTCTAAAACCCGTTAGGTTTAAATTAATACCAGATTTAAAATGATTAATACAGAAAATTTTGAATTTGAAGGTACCTATCACATTTTCTCTCATGTAAATGGGACTGAAGTTATTTTTCGTGAACCCTCAAATTATCAATTTTTTCTGGAAAAGATAGAAAAGTATATTCTTCCGGTTGCTGATATTTATGCCTACTGTCTGTTACCTAATCATTTTCATTTGTTGTTAAGATTTAAGAATTTTGATGATGTGAATAGTGAAAATGAGCATCAGTTTTTAATGAAGAATTTTGGTAATTTATTGAATGCTTATGCTAAAGCTTACAACAAAAAATATAATAGAAAAGGAGCTCTTTTTCTGAATGCGGTAAAAAGAAAGAAAATATCAGATGAGAAATATTTATTGAAAGTTCTCCATTACATCCATAATAATCCGGTTAATCACGGATTTGTAAATAAAATTGACCAATGGAAGCATTCTTCGTATAATTCATATTTAAATCCTGAAAAAGGAAGTAAATTGAATAGAGAAGAAATCATGCCGTATTTTGATTCGGTAGAGGTTTTTAAAAATTATCATCAATCTACTGTTGAATATGACTTTTTAAATTTTGAATAATGGCTAATAATCAAACCTAACGGGTTTCAAAAACCCGTTGGGTTTAACAAAAATAAATATGATTAAAAAAATTGCACTTGCATGCAGCATAATGTTTGCGGTGGCGTGTACGTTATCAGCACAGACTGTTGCTACAAAACCGCTTACCATCGGAGAAGTGAGGACCATTAAGTCCAAAACATTAAATGAAGACAGAACGCTGAATATTTATCTTCCGCAGGGATATGACAAAACAAAATCATATCCGGTAATTTATCTTTTGGATGGAAGTATCAATGAAGATTTTATTCATGTGACAGGATTAGTACAATTCTTTAATCAGATGTATTCCATGCCGGAAACCATTGTGGTGGGAGTTGCTAATGTAGACAGAAAAAGAGATTTTACATTTCACACGGATTTGAAAGACTTACAAAAAGACTATCCTACAACAGGACATTCAGATAAGTTTATTGCATTCGTTGAAAAAGAACTAAAGCCTTACGTGGAAAGTCAGTTTAAAACTACAGATAAATACCTTTTCGGTCAGTCTTTGGGAGGGCTTCTGGCAACGGAAATCCTTTTGAAAAATCCGGAAATGTTTGATAACTATTTTATCATCAGTCCAAGCTTATGGTGGGATGATGAAAGCCTTTTAAAACAGGCTCTACAACTGCTTTCAAAATCTACGGATACTAAAAAGTTTGTCTATGTTTCTGTAGGGAAAGGAGAACATCCGGTGATGGTAAAAGATGCTGAAGCTTTCTATGATGTTTTAAAAAAAGCAGGAAAGAAAAACTGGACATTGGAATATAAAATGATGGAAACAGACAATCACGCAACCATTCTTCACAGAAGTTTATATGAAGGATTGGTGAAAATGTTTCCTTATCAGGAACCGAAATAAAAATAAATGTAACAATATACCAATGTAAAAATGTAACAATAAATCCACAGCAAACAATTATTGGTAAACTGTTACACTTCTACATTGATAAATTAAATATTTTATGGAAAAGTTAAAAAACTATATCTACGGACAATGGGTAGAAGGTACCGGAAACGGAATTCCTTTGTACAATGCCGTTACAGGAGAACAGGTAGCTGTTTCCGATACAGAAGGACTTAATTTTGAACAGGCTCTGGACTACGGAAGAACCGTAGGATATAAAAACCTTTCTTCAATGACTTTCTACGATCGTGGAGAAATGTTGAAAAAAGTAGCACTTTACCTGTTAGAAAGAAAGAAAAAATATTATGATTTATCATACAAAACAGGAGCTACCCACATAGATTCGTGGGTGGACATCGAAGGAGGTTTCGGAACTTTCTTTACCTATTCCGGGTTGGCAAAAAGAATGCTTCCCAATACTTCATTTTGGGTAGATGGCGATACTCAGAAGATTTCTGCCAACGGAACTTTCTTGGGAACCCATATCTTAACGCCAAGTGAAGGGGTTTCTGTACAGATTAACGCTTATAACTTTCCGGTGTGGGGAATGTTGGAAAAATTATCCACTTCCTTGCTGGCGGGTGTTCCTTCTATTGTAAAACCGTCTCCTTTCGGATCTTACCTTACCAATGCGGTATTTCAGGATATGATTGAAAGTGGAGTATTGCCTGAAGGAGCTGTTCAGTTAGTTTGTGGAGAGCCGGGAAATATTCTTGATTATGTTCAGGATGGAGACTCTGTTTTATTTACAGGTTCTGCTCACACGGGAAGAAAATTGAAATCACTTCCTTCTATTGCAGGAAATGCCGTTCGTTTCAATATGGAAGCCGATTCGTTGAATTGTTCTATCCTTGGACTAGAGGCCAAACCGGGAACTCCGGAATTCGATCTGTTCATCAAAGAAGTCCGCAACGAAATGACCACGAAGGCAGGACAGAAATGTACAGCGATCAGAAGAATTATTGTTCCTGAGCATTTAATCGGTGATGTTCAGAATGCTTTGTCTAAAGCTTTAGATCAGACAAAAATCGGAAACCCATTAAGCAGAGAAACCAAAATGGGATCTTTGGTGGGAAGGCAGCAGTATGAAGAAGTTTTAAGAAAAGTAAATCTATTAAAATCAGAAACAGAACTTGTCTATGACGGAAAACACGAGCTGGTAGATGCCAATTATGAAAATGGGGCATTTATGAGTCCGAAACTATTCCTGAACGACAAACCTTTTGAAAAAAATATCTCTCATGATGTAGAAGCTTTCGGACCGGTATCTACATTGATGCCGTATAAAGATGCTGAAGAAGCAGCTGCACTGGCAAAAAGAGGAAAAGGAAGTCTGGTAGGATCTATCGTTTCTCATGACGAAAACTTTATCGCCGAAACTTCGTGGAAAATGGCCTCTCAGCACGGAAGAATCTTTGTATTGAACAGAGATAACGCTAAAGAAAGCACAGGTCATGGTTCTCCACTTCCGACACTGATGCACGGAGGTCCTGGTAGAGCGGGAGGTGGTGAAGAAATGGGCGGACTTAGCGGTCTTCATTTCTTCTTACAGAAAACAGCTATTCAGGGATCACCGGATGTTCTGAAAGCAATCACTAAGATTTATCAGCAGGGAGCTGAGAAAAAATTCTCAGACAAACATCCTTTCCAGAAATATTTTGAGGAAGTGGAAGTAGGAGATTCTTTGGAAACAGCAGGAAGAACTGTTACTGATGCCGATATCGTTAATTTCTCCAATGTTTCATGGGACCATTTCTATGCCCATACAGATGCAACAAGTTTAACAGGCACTATTTTCGATAAGACGGTTGCTCATGGATATTTTATCCTTTCAGCAGCAGCAGGATTATTTGTTTCAGGCAAAAAAGGACCTGTAATTGCTAATTACGGATTGGAAGACTGCAGCTTCTTCAAACCTGTATACGCCGGAGATACCATCACGGTTTATTTAACAGCAAAAGAAAAAATCAACAGAGGAGTAAAAGGAAGAAATATCCCTTCCGGTGTTGTAAAATGGCTGGTTGAGGTTGTAAACCAAAGAGATGAGATTGTATGTGTAGCAACGATCCTGACATTGGTAGCAAAACAATCTCCTTTCATCGATCTGAATGTAAAAAATATTCAGAAAATATTGAATGGATTAACGGAAAGTACTCCTGCGCTTTGGGGAAAAATGTCTCCGCAGCAGATGATTGAGCATTTGGAGCAAGCGGTATTGGTGAGTTTTGGAGAACCCGAAGCAGAAAAATGTTTCACTCCTGAAGAAAATCTTGAAAAATGGCAGGATTCTCTTTACAATCACAGAGCAATGCCGAAAGAATTTACAGCTCCATTCCTTCCTCAGGATGGCTCACTTCCGGAACCCAAACATAAAAATCTGGAAGCAGCAAAATTATCATTCATGGATAACCTGAAGAAATTTGTAATCTACTACAAGGAAAACCCGCAGGCAGAGCACATGAATTACGTTTTCGGAAAACTGAATAAAGAAATGTGGGAACTGATGCACAAAAAGCATTTTACCCACCACTTCCAGCAATTTGGATTGATTTAATTCAAAATAAAATATAAATTTAGAATCCCTTTCGGTTTAAACCGAAAGGGACTTTTTAATAACTCCTGCCAAGTTTTGAAACCTTAACATAAGTAATAAAATCAGAAAATTTTTAATCATGAAATCATTAGAAACCTTTTTTAACATTGTCTTTTGGGCTTTTTCAATTTTATTTCTTTTTTCCTGTTCGGGAAATCTAAAACAAGATAAAGACGGCTATTATTCTGAAGAAAAATTTGTTGACAGTCTGAATGTGGGAAGAAAAGGCAAAACTAAAGTAGAGTTTGAAAAATTTAGACATATTAAGAATGGTGATGTATTTGTAACCTTGAATGTTTATGATCTAAAAGATATTTGGGTAGAAAGTAAAGGATCTATGTTTCATACCTGGGAATTAAAAAATACTTTTAAATTTATCAAAGATGGAGTAACAGGTTTAGATGTTCAGATATGTGATTTTAATAATGATGGCTTTAATGATGTGACGTATCAAAGTGGAATCGCAGGAAGAGGAGGAAATATGGTAATGACCTTATTCGTGTATGAACCGGAAAATAAAAATTTTATCCACATCAAAAATTCAGATAATTATCCAAACCTGAGTTTTAATTCAAAACTAAAGTGTATCAATTCTGTAATTTTAACAGGCTCTATCACAACAGTATTTCTAAAAATTAAAAAAGATTCTCTGGATGAATTTGCACGGGTAGATGTTTCTGATAAAATAGTGGTGGAAGAAAAAGATTCTACAGGCAAGTTTAAGGTTATTGAAGAAAAAGTATTCACAGGAAATGATAAGGATCTTTATAAGGTTTTTAGAAATTATAAGCCTTTAGAATATTAGTCTTATATAAATTGAAATATTCATTATTTCAGTTAGTTATGGTTTTTTGTTTGAAAAATTACTAACTTTAATAGGCGAAATCCGAAAAGCATACAGAGTAGGAGAGAACACCAAAACAAACCACTATGAAAAACTTAAAAAAACTTTCAAGACATGAGTTGAGATCTCTTAAAGGAGCCGGGCCAAACTGGTCTTGCACCCTTAATCCTTGTCCTCCCGGAAGCTGTTGTCTTCCTGGAAGATGGCCTGATATTGCCAGAGCATGTTATATCTGTGCGGATTCTTAGACTTTTTTAACTTAAAACAATACACAAAGCTGCTACTCCTCGTGATTGGCAGTTTTTTATATTTTTTTCTTAAACTTAAAATATCCGTACATTAAAATGGGTAACGCGAATATCTGAAACAAAAAAACAAGCAATGAAGGGATTCCTTCCAGATGATTTGCATTAGCTTTTATAAGGAGCTGCTTGCCAAGCGGTCCGTTCGAGAATATCAGAATATTAAACAAATTCCAGCCCAGATGAAGACCTATAGGAAGGTACAAAGATTTTGTCTTAGCAAAGGACACTGCGAGCATCCACCCAAAAATAGACGTCATTACAAAAATAATTACCATCTGAAAAGGATTTCCGAATGCACTATAAGAAAACCAGTGGTAGACTCCGAAGCAGACAGCAGATAAAATGCAGGCTTTTGTTGTTCCCCATTTTTCAATAGCAAGATATAGCAAAGCCCCTCTGAAAAGTAATTCTTCAAACAAAACAGACTTTACAATCCACCATAAGCTCATCAATGCTGCAGAAAATGATATTGGCTTATTCAGTATCCAGCTGTTATTGATAAAGGCTGTTGTCAGGATGTGATAAACGCTGCATACTGCAGCTGCCAAAAGAAAACCTATGCTCAGGTTAATCAATCTTGCCTGGCTGGGTTTAAATCCTAAAACAGAAAGGTCCTTTTTTGCGATGAACCTCAGGAGAAGCCACGAAATGATAAGCTCAATAATAATTCCAATCATAGGTTAGAAGTTTTAATTGAATAAGTGTTATCTTATTGAAAACGAATATAATAAAAAAACGGATGCGAAAAGTTTCTTTAAAATATTTATCGTTCAAGACTTTAAACCTTGACAGGATGATGATAAAAGGTTTGAGCAACAGGATAATTTTGTTACTTTACAATAAAAATGATTTCATGGATAAAACTTTTGCGGATCATGTGATAGATTTCAACAAAAACCTTAGTTACACAGGAAATCTTCCTGATGATTTTCAAGTCCTGAATCCTTATCTGGATAATCCTGAGACGCTGAAGGTGATGGAAGAGTTTTATCATAAATTCTACGATGATTCAGCTAAGAGGAAATTCATCATCGGAATTAATCCCAGCCGTCATGGTGCGGGAGTAACCGGAGTTCCGTTTACCGATACAAAAAGACTGGAAAATGTCTGCGGAATCAAAATGAAATCTGCCCGTACCCATGAAGTTTCTTCTGTATTTATGTATGATATGATTGAAGACTATGGTGGTGCTGATCTTTTCTATAAAGATATTTATATCAATTCTCCATTTCCGCTGGCTATTGTAAGAAAAACAAAAAACGGCTGGCTCAATGCCAACTATTATGATGATAAAGAACTCTTCAATTCAGTCAAAGATTTTATGATCGAATCTTTGAAGAAGCATATCAGCCTTAATCTGGATACCTCAGAAGTTTTTGTTCTGGGTAAAAAGAATGCCGAATTCATTTCAAAATTAAACAAAGAAACCCAACTCTTTGAGACGATGACCGTTCTGGAGCATCCAAGATATATCCAGCAGTACAAATCAAAAGAAAAACAGCTTTATATAGACAAATATATTTTAGCTCTGAAAAAATGACAAAATCCCTTCGTTAAAAGGGATTTGTCATTCATGAATTAGAATCTTTGTGGGATATGGAACTTATAAAATTTTCTGATATTAGTTTTTAATAACTTTGGTAGATTCTGTTGCTGTTTTAATAATATAAACCCCTTTTGGAAGTTCCGAAATATTAACCTCATTATTTCCTTTTTGAGTTTGAATAGTTTTCAGCATTTTACCATCCAGGTTGTAGATCATAGCTTCACTTGCTTTTTCTGTTGTAATAGAAAGAGGTCCGTTGGTTGGATTAGGATAAACAGTCAGGTCTTTTTTGGTGCTTTTAGCTTCCGAAGTCCCCAGTACCAGATTGCTGTCTTTTACCCAGGTGAAAGCATCGAAGCCTACATATCGGAAGGCTCCGTTTGCTGTGATTTGTAACTCGTCAATCACAATATTTGAGTAATTCTGACCATTTAAATTGGTAAGATCAATCAAAGTATATCCATTCGTGCTACCTAAGCTTGTTGCAAATCCGGTTGTTTTTGTTTGGGTAAATTTTGTTACGCCACTTAGTTTTCCGGTTACAGTTAGTGTTCCTGCAACATTAAGATCCAGATTCAATGCAGAAAGATACATCCAGAATCTGTTTACTTTAAACAAATTGGAAGTGGTTTTGATGCTGAATGACGGTGGGGATTGTGAGTTATTCGAATTGTCGATGTATCTGTTATCATTTGCTGTTCCACTCCAGCCGGTTCCCGGGAAATTACCCTGAATATCAAAAACACTTACATGTGAAATGATATTAAAGATGACTCCATTATCGGTGAAGCTTGTACTTCCGTGCGATTCCGTTTCAAATTGTTCTGTACTGGTCTGCCCGAATGAAAAAATTGAAATGAGCAGACTACAGATTGCTAAAAAAGTAGTGCTTTTCATGATGTTTGGTTTTAAATGTTAGGTGATGGTGTGGATATTAATCCCTTGGCGGATAAATACCTTCAACACAAATGATATAATTTAAGCCTAGGTAAGGAGGCATATTATTCAGCGGTAAGCCTTGTCCTGTATAAGAAATACTTAACGGATTGATAGTTGTATCAGGGTTGGCATCATTCACGAAACTCGGTACTGCATTGAAATCTCTTCCCACTTGCGTTCCTGAAATGGCAATTGTTGAGGTAGCTGTAGGAGTAGATGAATTGGCATTCTTATTCGCTACTTTAAGCTGAAATCCGGCTCCTATACTTGGGAGGTTCGATGATAAAAGAGTATTTTGTGTTGTACCGGATACGATTCCCAAAGGATAACTTTCGCCGGAGTTTACATTCCCTGCTCCCAAAGCCATACGTCCTTTTAAGTTAGGCAGGGCAAAAGTAGTGATACCGTCTCCACCGTACGTTGTTCCTAAAATAGAAAATAAAGCAGAATTTCTTGAGATGCTTATTAAACTTCCATCACAAAACATCCAGCCTCTAGGTGCGAAATTTCCTGCAAATAATTTTACGATTCCAATGTACTCGTCCATGATAATATGTTTTTAGTTTTTTAGATTTCTTACTCTTTTTACAGGCTTTTCAGATTCCGCCTTTTGGTTATTAATTCTTAGTTCAAAGGAACAATTAATAAAAGGCAGGTACTAGAGTAGAAAATACCAAATTAAAAACTCCGTATTTCTACGTAATAATGTCTTGAATTTTGCGGATTCGGAAAAGAAAATTTATACTTTAAGTTTCTCTGAACGAGCTGTATTTCGTATTTTTGTAAGAATCCAATAAAAATAAAAATGAGCGAATTTGTAGCATCAGAAATTAAAAATAATATTGCCGAAATCAGTTTCGGAACACCTAAAAGTAATTCTCTTCCAGGAGCAATTTTGGAAAAACTGGCAGAAACTATCCTTGAAGAAGGGGCAAAAGAAGAAGTGAAAGCTATTTTAGTGAAAAGTGCCGGTGAGAAGGCTTTCTGTGCAGGAGCAAGTTTTGACGAGCTCTTAGCCATTGAGGAACTTGAAGCTTCCACACAATTTTTCGGAGGTTTTGCCAAAGTTTTAAATGCAATGAGAAACTGTGGGAAAATTGTTGTGGTAAGAGTACAGGGAAAAACTACCGGCGGAGGAGTAGGGATTGCCTGCGGGGCAGATTATTGTTTTGCTACTAAAGACTCGGCTCTTGCACTTACAGAAATCAATCTTGGAATTGGCCCTTTTGTAATTGGCCCTTATGTTGAAAGAAAAATAGGTAAGTCACAATTCTCCGCTATGGCCATTGATGCAGACTTCAGATCTGCTGAATGGGCTGAGCAGCATAATATTTATCATTCGGTTTCAGATACTATTGAAGAAATGGATGAAAAGCTGGAGAAATTTTTGCAGACTTTAGCATCCAGAAGCAGTGATGCTTTAGCATTAATTAAAAAAGTTTCATGGGAAGGAACAGATCATTTCAATGAATTGATGCCGGCAAGAATTCACATGAGTGCAAGTCTTATTCTTGAAGATTCTGCAAAGAAAAATATTGAGTCTATTAAAGAAAGGTTAAGGGCTAAATAAGGTATAAAAATAAAGGATTTTAATCCAAAAGCTATCCGTAGAAATTTTTGTTTTTACGGATTTTTTGTGCATTATTATATGTCAGGATACAAGTTTTAGCTTTTCCGCTGCTTATAAAACAATTAATATATCGTGATGAGAATTATTTCCAGAATTTTAAAAAAAACTTGGAAGATTGAAAATAAATCATAACTTTGTAATTCAAAGTTCTTTTTATGGATTCAAAAAACTATCACGAAGACTTATCGCATATCCGTTCTATGATGGAGCGGTCCTCCAGATTTATTTCGCTAAGTGGTTTATCAGGAGTTGTTGCGGGTTTAACGGCTATTATCGGTGCTGTATATGTGTACTGCGTTTTTCAGAGGGAAGGAATCAGTTATTTTGATGGGGACAGAAATATTCTGGGACCTGCCTTGGTTAAAGAGCTTGTCCTGATTGGTATTGTTATTCTGGTAATTGCAATCCTCAGCGGTTATCTTTTTACAGCTCATAAAAGTAAAAAGAAAGGTTTGAAGATCTGGGATGCTACAACAAAGAGACTTTTGGTTACCTTTGCAGTGCCTTTGGCAGCAGGTGGTGTCTTTTGCCTTGCGCTTCTTTATCATCATCTTTTTGTTTTCATTGCTCCGGCTACGCTTATTTTTTATGGATTGGCTCTGGTAGCCGCAGAACGATATACATTAACGGATGTAAAGTATTTAGGATATCTTGAGATTATTTTGGGACTTATTTCTTTGTTCTTTTTAGGATGGGGATTGCTGTTCTGGGCCATTGGTTTTGGTGTTCTGCATATTGTGTATGGATTGATCATGCATAAGAAGTATAAATAATGAATGAGATGTGGTTTTGCTATTGAGTAGTGAAAATCGGAATAATAATCAAGCATATTGCATTTTAGCAGTGTTTCAGAATAAAGATAAAGTAAAATGATCAAAATAAATCAGCTCAATAAAGAATTCGAAAGCCGTGTAAGACTGGGGATAATGTCCGTTCTTATGGTTAACGACTGGGTTGATTTTTCTGAAATGAAAAGCCTGCTCGAAATTACAGACGGAAATCTTGCCAGCCACAGCAATGCGCTGGAAAAAGCAGGCTATATCGAAGTAAAGAAAGAATTTGTCGGGAAGAAACCTAAAACGTCTTATCGTGTTACACAGAGCGGAAGGCAGGCGTTTAATGAGCATTTAGATGCACTGGAAAAATTATTGGGGCGATAGTCCTATATTTTTTTGAAAATTAACTTTGAATTACAAAGTACTTTATATGTTTAAATTAAATAAAATGATGACACAGAAACAAAAAACAATCGCCATTTATGCCCTTCCATTGGCTTTACTCAGTATTCCCTTGGTTGGCAATCTGTTTTCTAAGGAAGTGAACTGGTCAGGAGCAGATTTTCTTATTGCGGGAGCTTTGCTTTTTACAACCGCTTTTCTGATCAATATGGTTAGAAATAAAATCAAAAAGCAAAGTCAGAGAATGATGATCTGCATTCTCATATTGCTGGCTCTGGTACTTATCTGGGGCGAATTAGCAGTAGGAATCTTCGGAAGCCCGTTTGCGGGAAGCTGATCAGCCTTCTTTATTTAAACCTTGAAATAATGAAAGATCAAAAAATTATATACTTCGGAAGATTCATATTCGGATTATTCTTTTTAGCCGGAAATATCTGTCTTTTCGGATACATTCTAACAAAAGAATATTGGTTTGCAGACTCAGGATTTTTACTGATTACTTATGGAACTGTATTCAATGTTATTGTCCTATCAGTTTTGTTGATATATGCTGCTGCAGACCGGTCTGCAAGTAAAGCCTGTTTACAGTCGGCGGGGTTAATTCTGATCAATATACCCATAGCTATACTTTATACCATAATAGGATGCAATCTTGTTATTTTTAATTAATTCACTATGAAAAAAATACGTGTTCAGTTTCTGCTTTTTGTATACGATAAAACTCAAAAATTATACAGAAAATATTTCAAAAAGAAAAAAAGACAGTGGCAGTTCAATGAAAAACAACTGCTGGAGTTTCAGGAAGATTCTTTAGGCCGAAAACTGGGAGAATTTTACAGAAAACACGGTTTTTCGATGATCCCCAAAATGGAAAATCATGATGTACACCATCTGATTACCGGTTGTGGAACGAGCTTCGAAGATGAAATTGCCATGCAGTATCTGCTCCTTGGAAACGGTAAACTCAATGCACATCTGTTGGCTGCAATCGTATTGGGAACAATTATACTGCCTGAGTATGCGAAAATTTATATCAAAGCGTATAAAAAGGGACAAAATATGAGAGCCTTTCATTACTGGGATTTTGAAGAGCTGCTATGGCAGAATTATGAGCATGTGAAAGATTTTATTCAACAGAAAGAAACGATAGTTCTTCATTAAAATTAAAAATAATGGAAAAAATAAAATTCAGCCCACTAGGGGAGAAGACATTTTTAATCTCCTTTTTGCTGGGTACCTCTTTGCTGCTTTTATTTTGGATCACAAGAGCTGAATTTCTGATCATATTTGGGTTTTATTACGTTGTGATTGCTGCTGTAACGAACCTGTTGATCACTTTATATGAGTTGATGGAATTCCTGAGTGATATTTCCGAAAAGAAAAGAAACGGAAACTCTGTCCTTCTATTGCTGCTCAATATCCCTGTTACTTTTCTATACCTCACCCTATTCTTTAATTTTTGCTAATCTCTATCTCTGTAAATTAAATCTTTCAATTCTTTCAATCTTTTAAATAATTAACCTCATGAAAACACATCATTATATATTTCTTACAGCCATTCTCTTTGTCATCGTTTTTTATGATCAGGAGCTGGGGCTTAATCTTGGAATTCTTGGAATTGTCTACGCATTATTAACACTTTTCAGAACACCTGCAAAAAATAAAACAGGAATACTATATGGCCTTTTTGCAACAAGTATTCTATCCAGCATTGCATTTGCCTGGTTTGGAGATTTTACATCCTTTATTGCAGTGGTGAGCTCGTTGCTTTTGCTGGGATATAAATCAAAGAACAGAAGGCTGAAGATTCTCTTTTTAATACCGGTTTTTATTGTGAATAGCTGTACTTCCTTCTGTCGTTTTTTTAGCTTTGATGAGTGGCTGCCTAAGAAAAATTTTTCAGGATTTTGGCAAAAGACATTGGCTTTCTTTTTGATTCCGCTGGTGCTGGTTTCTGTTTTCTTTGGAATATATTCTGCAGGAAGCGACCATTTTGCAGCCCTTTTCACAGATTATGAGCTGGATATTAATCTATGGCAGGTATTCTGTCTCTCTGTGCTGGGATTCTTTATTGCCTTTAATTACTGGAATTATGCAGTGGAAAAGTTGATCTATAAAAACAATCATGTTCTGGATAACGAGTTCCGCAAAGAATCCCGGATTCCCGAAGCTACTTATTCCTTTCTTGATCTTGATGCAGAAAGAATAAGCGGAATTATTTCTTTTGTCTTGCTGAATGTTTTATTGGTATTCTTTATTATTACCTATAATTATGAACAGTTTTATGAAGCTGTAAAAACACCTGTTCAGCTTTCAGAAGAAACCCATGAGAGAGTAAACGCCGTTATTATGTCTATTGTCATGGCAATTCTTGTGATTATGTTTTATTTTAAATCAGGATTTAATTTTGATCCGAAAGCAGGTTCACTGAAAGTATTAGCCAAAATATGGATTTTCCTTAATGCTGTTCTTGTTATTTCCGCAGCCCTTAAAAATTATGAGTATATTGTTTATTATGCATTTACCTATAAAAGACTAGGTGTATTTGCTTTCCTGCTTTTATCACTGATCGGCCTTGTTCTGACTTATGTTAAAATTCAAAAGCAAAAAAGAAATATTTTCCTTGTTAATACAATGATCTGGTATTTTTATGGAACTGTCCTTGTGTGCAGTTACTTCAACTGGGGTGGTTTTATTACTTCCCAGAATATGAAACGAAAGGATTTTGCGGTCAACTATCATGTAACGTCTATCAACTTCAGTGAAAAAGCACTTCTGAAATATGCGGATGAAAAAAATGATGAGAAACTTAAAAAGACCTTGCAGGATAAGGTGAAAAACGAAACATCCAAAAACTTTCTTTCAAAGATTTTATATTATCAGACTATAAAATAAAAGATCATGAAAAACTTTGTAGAACCCTCAAAATTTAAAATTAATGTATTGTTGATAATGATGACCATATTCTGTTTCAGTCTTTCTGCTTTTAGATACTATATCAGTGATACAAAAGTGTTTTTGTTTCTCAACTGGAACCTCTTTCTGGCGTGGATTCCTTTATTATTAAGTTCTTTTGTTCTTGCTTTTAATATCAGAAGTAAAATCTCGCTGGTCTTTATTATTATAATCTGGATTTTGTTCTTTCCCAATTCTCCCTACATCCTGACAGATCTTTTTCATCTCAGAGCAAGAAATTCAATCCCGGTCTGGTATGATCTCATTGTGATTCTTTCTTATGCATGGACCGGCCTGATCTGCGGATTTATTAGCCTTAATGATATTGAAAAAAAACTTTCTTATTACGGGAAAAAAAATAGTATCAATGGAATTATTGTATTTTTTCTTTTCATGAGCAGCTTTGGAGTTTATCTTGGCCGTTTTCTGAGATGGAACAGCTGGGATGTACTTAATAATCCTTTCGGCCTGTTCTCTGATATTGTAGTGAGATTTATTTATCCGATGGAATATACCAAAACATGGGGTGTTACTCTTTTGATGGGAATTATGCTCAACTTTATGTACTTTACATTTAAATGGTCGGGCATCAGTGAAGAAAAAGAATTGCGGCCGGGAAGCAAATCATTAAACGGATTGGAACAGTTTTAGCATTTAAATGAGCTCAGCATAATTAATGTTGATCCATTCTTAAAATAATTATTATGAAAAAAAGCTTATTGTTAATTCCTTTGATTATTGTTGCCTGTAAAAAAGATCCAGCTGTGACAAACGTTCCGGAGAAGGATTCTACAGTGGTAACAGAAATGCCGGATTCTGTGGTAAAAACAGATTCTGCAGCATTAAGAAAGAAAGACTCCATTATTAACAATGCTCCGGCCACTAAGGAAGTTCTGCGAAAAGGGGTGATGAGAAATGAAAAAGACGGACAGATCATAAGAACCGCGGATGCTAATCAGCTGCCTTTTACCATTGGAGAAGAATTTACAAAAGATGATCAGGATTTTATTTTAAAACTGACCCACTACGACCGCCCGAACATCAAAGCAAAAATTTCTACCAAAGAAAAGGACTTCAATATCCGGTTCAATCAGATCAGACTTCCAAACGGAAATTATGATGGGCCTTTCGGAAGAGAAATCACCTATGATACTCCCGGAAAAGGTGAAGTATGGCTGATTATCGGGAAAAGTAACATGGCTTCCGGAAATACAAAAGGAAGTTTTACGGTAACTGTAGAATAAAATTCAATCAATTTGGTACAATTTCTGCAAACTAACCTTTAAGTTTAAAATTTAAAAATTATGAAAAATATAGTTCTAACAGCAATGGCCGCTTCAGCTGTACTCGTAAGTTGCGGAACCGTACAGTCGCTGGTTCAGAATACATTTCCATACACAACGAATGTTTTGGTGTCTACGGGAGTTCCTGCAGATAAAGAAGTTTCTTCCACTGCAACAGCTACCAATGTACAGACCTGGTTCGGAGGAAATAACAATGCAAAAATTAAAGACGTAAGAATTTCAGATGCGAAAATCTCTGTAGCTTCTCCTTCAGGAGGAAATCTGGGTGCTTTCAAAACTGTAAAAATATACGTTTCATCCAACGGAACGGGAGAAAGACTCATCGCTTCGCGTTCCAATATTTCCACCAATTCTTCCAGCTTAAATCTTGATCTTAATGATACCGGATTTCTGGATGAAATTGTAAAAAGTTCTGGTTTAACAGTAAGAACAGTGTACGAGCTGAAAAATCAGACCTCTTCAGATATGAACATCAAAGTGGCACTGAATTTCAGCAGTGTTCCTGCGCAATAAGTGCAAAAAAAATTACTATTTAAAACCCTCTTGCAGTATTCTGGAAGAGGGTTTAATGTGAAGTAAAATGTATATAAAAATCTTTATTTTTTAGAGCTTTGTCAGTTTTTCAACAACTCTTCTCTGGCCTTCATTAATATTAATAATATACTGACCTGTCGGTAATTGGGAAATATCAATTTTCTCATTTGGTACAACTGAATTTTTGATAACCGTACGACCCTGAAGGTTAATAATCTCTACATCCAGTTTTTTATTTTCATTGCTTTGAATAGCGATAGAACTGCTGGACGGGTTAGGATAGATCTTAACTTCCAATGCCGGTAAAGCTGTAACAGGTGTTGCCAATTTACTTTCCAGCTGAAGAATCGCATTCTTCACATTGGGAAGAGGTCCGATCTTTTGGCCGGTCACAGTTCCTCCCTGAGGAATCCCCGTTGAAATTAAAAGGTTTTTCATCGCTGAAGGGGTTAAGTACTGACCTGTAGTCTGACGATAGTAAGACTGGATCAAAATAGCCGCAGAAGATACCACCGGCGTAGCAGAACTGGTGCCGCTGAAATAATTATAGGTTCTGTTGTTATCATTGTCATATTTCGCATAAGACCCATAACCTGCTGCCATCACACTGCTTCCCCAGCCCTGTACATCCACTCTGTTTCCATAAGTACTGAAACTTAATTTTGAATGGGTAGTATTGGGAGATCCTGCTCCTACAATGATAGCTCCGCTGTTTCCTCTCGCAAGATACGTAGCATAAAAAGGGTCATCCAGGTTCTGATTCCCGTTACCTGCCGCTGCGATAATAATGATTCCTGAATCAGTAGCAGCTTTTGTAAGATCCCAGATTACTTTATCATATTCTGCAGGACAATATTGCCCGTCTTTTCCGCCAGTCTGCATTTCATACAAAATAATATCTCCGGCCTGAGAAGCGTTGATGGATCTGCTCACGGCAGAAGCTCTGTTATAACCTACTGTCGTCCATTCCATATAGCCTTTTATCTCAGAAGTATTGTAGGCTGCTCCCGTAAGCCCAATATTATCTTTTACAGAACCTAAAATACTTACTACTGCCGTTCCGTGATCACGGTAATTATTATTGGCCAGTCCGGCATTTGGAGAATATCCCGGTTCCAGTTGTATGGAGTTTTGATTAGACAGCATCTCGTGAGTTTTATAGAACCCATATTCTACATCCCGCACACGGATATTCTGGCCTGTGATTCCTCGGGACCATGCATATTTGGCGTTGATTCCCGGATTATCATTCAGGTAGGTCTGCAGGCTTTCCAGATCAGGAGTTGCCACAAAAGCATTTACCAAAGGTGGTTCGATAGGCTCGCCACTCATTACAGATACATATTCTATCTCAGGAAACCTCTCCAGAGTATGGATGATTTTTTCTGAGGTTTCTTTATTTTGAATAGGAATATCAGCCTTATAAATTCTTTTCAGTTTTTCCACAGATTCCGTGGAATTTCCGATGGCCTTGCTGTTTCTGGCCATTTCATCAAGTTTGCTGTCTGTGAAGTCCAGATCATACTTGAATGCGATGTGATTTTCTCTTGAAAATCTTTCCAGATCAGCGTTTCTGCTGAAGGCTGTTTTTTCTGAATTGATGCCTTTTGAAAAGCATACATAAATAATTGAATTTTGTTCAGTAGCCATTTTGGGCTGACTGTCCTGCCCGAATGACAGAGTAGAACAGAACGCAAACAATGCGAAAAGATTGATTTTTGTTTTCATACAATTTTGTTAAATGGTTGTGAATCAGTTTTGATTTGCGTCAAAAATAATAATAAAATGAAAACAAATCACATTTTTGTGAATTTAATTTTAAAATTTTTACTCTTTTCTTTTGTGTAAAGGATTTTTTTTGTTTTTGAGTCATAACCTCACAGGTTTTCAAAACCAGTGAGGGTTAAGAGCGCATATTTTATACGTACTCATCAAAAAAATACGCTTCATAAATTGAAGCGTATCGGATGTATTTTACATATTTGTCTTTTTCTGCTTAGCTTTTGGTAATAGAATCCATTACAATGGTTACAGGCCCGTCATTGACCAGAGAAACCTTCATGTCAGCTCCAAAAATTCCGCTTTCTGTTTTTAATCCCGATTTGGCTATTTCCTCCTTAAAATACTCAAAAAGCGGTATAGCTTTATCCGGTTTTGCGGCCTTTATGAAAGAAGGTCTGTTGCCTTTTTTATAATCTGCAATTAATGTAAACTGGCTGATGCAAAGAATTTCTCCTGAAATATCCTTCACAGAAAGATTAAGCTTGTCATCTTCATCACCAAAGATTCTAAGATTTAAAACCTTCTGTACAAGCCAGTCTGCATCAGCTTTTTCATCATTTTCATCGATACCTGTCAGCAGCATAAGCCCTTTTCCGATTTCACCCACAATTTTTCCGTCCACTTTTACACTGGCTTCGGAGACTCTTTGTATAACGATCTTCATTTTGTATTTTTAATAATAAACATTTAAGGTTTTACTTGCAGCATCGTAACTGTAAGGATAGGTCTTAGGTGGCAGAGAAGTTTTTGCACCCGATTCCGGTTGTCCCGTACTTAAGATCCATCTGGTATTATCCTCAGGACATACGATGGCAATATTATCTTTTACCTCAAGAGTAGTATTGTTATCAGGACATATGTGCGGTGCATTTCTGTCATACACTTTAAATCCGTTGGCTGTACGGACAATAATCAATCCTCTGGTTCCTGACTGTTGCTCGTTCACATAAATCCAGCCGTTGATATTGTTTAAAGCATAATAAGCAGGCAGGTTTAAATTAAGTGATACATTGATAGGAACATTGGGAAAGCAGGTTACCGTATCTTCTCTGCTTCCACATGAGTTTGTGGTTAAATTGCTGAAAATCAATAAACTGAAAATGGATAAGATTGAAAAAGTTTTTTTCATTTCAATTTAAATTTTTATATATTTGTAAAAATTAAACGATTACAACACGAAAACATTGTCCGGCAAATGTCGGATTATTTTTTTATACTAAAACTAAATTTTGAAAATTATGGCAAGCTATGTAACTAAGGAGGGCCTAGAGAAAATGAAAGCTGAGCTGGAACAGTTGGAAACTGTGGAGAGACCAAAAATTACTCAGCAGATCGCAGAAGCAAGAGATAAAGGAGATTTATCGGAAAATGCAGAATATGATGCGGCTAAAGAGGCTCAGGGGATGCTTGAAATGAGAATTTCCAAGCTGAAAGATGTTATTTCTACTTCTAAAATTATAGACGAAAGCCAATTAGATACTTCAAAAGTTTCAATCTTAACAACAGTGAAACTTAAAAATAATGCTACCAAGCAGGAGCAGGTATTTACATTGGTACCGGATAATGAAAGCGACCTGAAGACAGGGAAGATTTCTGTGAATACACCTATCGCAAAAGGCCTGTTAGGAAAAGCTATTGGTGAAACTGCTGAAATTATTTTACCCAACGGAAACAAACTGTCTTTCGAAGTATTAGACATTTCTTTATAGTCTGATATCCCTTTCTATTTCTAAACTTCTAAATATCTAACCCAAACTTCTGATAAAATGAGCACTATATTCACGAAAATCATTAATGGCGAAATTCCCTCTTATAAGATTGCAGAAAATGAAAACTTTATTGCATTCTTAGACGCAATGCCTTTGGTGAAGGGACATACTTTAGTTGTACCTAAAAAAGAAGTGGATCTGATTTTTGATCTTGAAAGTGAAGAATACAAAAACCTTTGGGGATTTGCCCAAGAGGTAGCCAAGAAGATCAAAACTGCAGTTCCATGTGTGAGAGTAGGAGTAGCAGTGGTGGGACTTGAAGTTCCTCATGCGCACATCCATCTGATTCCTTTAAATAAGATGGAAGATATGAATTTCAGAAATGAAAGATTAAAATTAACGAACGAAGAATATACAGAGATTCAACACTCAATTATGAATTCTTAACAACCAGAAAATCGTAAAAAAGTAATTTTTTACGATTTTCTTTAACATATACATATATATTATATCATATGAACTCAAACCAATGTTCTTTCTGCGGCAGAAAAAGAAATGAAGTACAGATGCTGATTTCCGGGCAGAATGGTTTTATTTGTGAAAATTGTATAGAGCAGGCACATGCGATCGTAAAAGATGGTGCATCCAAAACAGGATATTCACCTGCAGACAGCATGGATGAGCTTAAAAAACCAAAAGAGATCAAAGAATTCCTTGATCAGTATGTAATTGGACAGGATCAGGCAAAAAAGCAGCTTTCAATCGCTGTATATAATCATTATAAAAGGTTGCTTCATGCTCAGGACGAAAACAGGGAGGTGGAGCTTGAAAAATCAAACATTATCATGATAGGGGAAACCGGAACAGGTAAAACCCTTCTGGCAAAAACGATTGCCAGAGAGCTTAACGTCCCTTTCTGTATCGTAGATGCTACTATTCTAACAGAAGCCGGATATGTAGGAGAAGATGTTGAAAGTATCCTTTCAAGACTTCTTATGGTGGCAGATTATGATGTGGAAAAAGCTGAAAAAGGAATCGTTTTCATTGATGAGATTGATAAAATTGCCAGAAAATCAGACAACCCAAGTATTACAAGAGACGTTTCCGGAGAAGGAGTACAGCAGGGATTGCTGAAACTGCTGGAAGGAAGTATTGTGAATGTTCCGCCACAGGGAGGAAGAAAGCACCCGGATCAGAAATACATCCAGGTTAATACTCAGAATATTTTATTTATTGCAGGAGGGGCTTTTGACGGAATCAAAGAAATCATCGAAAGAAGAATGAACAAGCAGGCCATCGGGTTCAGTTCTGAAAAAATCAATAAAACTGACGAAGACGAATATATATTAACAAATATTAATGCAATTGATCTTCGTACTTTCGGATTAATTCCGGAACTTTTAGGAAGATTTCCAATCATCACTTACCTTGATAAACTCACCAAAGAGACTCTGGTAAGAATCATGAAGGAACCTAAAAACTCTATTGTGAATCAATTTGTGGAACTTTTCAAAATGGATGGCACAAATTTGGTTATTACAGACGGAGCCATTGAAAAAATCGTAGAAGAAACTATTGAAAAAGGACTAGGTGCAAGAGGTCTTAGAGGGACCACCGAAAAAGTTCTAGAAGACTATATGTTTTCAATAGGAGAGGAGAAAGATATCATCTTAAATGAAGATAATGTTTTGATTAATAGATAAAAAATTTTTTTTTTAAGAAAAATAATAATACCTTTGCGGGTGAAGATTGTATTAACACACAAATAATTTATACAATGAGAAAAAGTTTATTTGCTATAGGTCTTTTAGCAATTAGTTATTCTGTTCAGGCGCAGATACTATGTCATGTTGACACTAATGCTAATATGTATGTGAGCGAAGGCACCCTAGTTTATAGCGGTGGAGGTGTACAAACAAAGGGTAATGGCCTTTTGGACGTGCATGGAAATATTATGGTTGTAGGATCTGGTACAGATGCTTTTAAGACAATTAATGCTGCCGGAACAGGTGATAAAACTGACGGTGGAAATATCATCTTAAGACTTAATACCCCTGCTTCTTTTGCTACTTCCACGTATGGCCAGCTGTACATCGATGGGCTATCCCAGTCCAACATTACGGGTATTGTAACCAAAGAGTACAGAACTACAAGTAATGGTAGTGGTAATTATTTCCAACAAGTTGCTTTGCCTTTCTATGGTAAAGCTTTAAGCTCATTATCTACTGAAGTTGGTAAGACTTTCAATACGGGGAGATACAGCAATCCAATTCTTAAGTGGGACAACGCTAATGCAGTTTCTGCACATTTTACAAATTTAGCAACTACAACTACTGATGGTCCGGGATATTATATGCTGAAAGTTACCAATAATGATTGGAATCCAAGCACACCTGCAACCGGAACAGTATTCAATATTAACGGAAAGCCATATGCTCCGTTAGCTGGAACTGTAACATTGCAGAATGGAGGAAAATCTAATTTGGGACCTTCTAATGTCGTATTCGGAGCTGGTGGTAATGCTGTGAATTCTTACAACGAAAAGTACAACACTTATTTAGATGACAGTTTTGAGTTTACTACAAGCGCATGGGCTGGAACATTTGGACAAAACTGGTATCAGTTTGGTAACCCATTCCTTACCAATTTAGATTTATCTAATATCGGATATACTGAAAGTGTTACCGGATCAGACGGAAATGCTGTAAAAAATATCTGGGGTATTGAATATAACCCGGGTACTGTTGTTACACTTCCGGGAGGTTCTACTTATGCTACAGGTGCTCAGGTGGTTACTTTTGTTACTACAGGTGATGGTGTTGCTCCAGCTGTTGGAGATGTTGATAATGTAGTAATGAAACCTATGCAGTCATTTAAAATAAAGTTAAGAGACAATACAGCTCAGACTTTAGATTTTAATACACTGAGAAGATTCAAATCAACAGCAAGAGCAGCAGGTACCCCTAACGGTGTAAATGCAGCCAGAATGGCTGGTAAAGGTACAAACAGTACAGTGAAACAGCTTGGGGTAATCGGTCTTGATGCTAATGGTAAAGAGATTTCCAGAACATATTATGTGGTTTCTCCATCATTTACAACAGGACACCAGGTTTCTACAGCTACAACAGTTCAGGCTTCAGCAGGTACCAGAATCATTGGTACTTACGAAGAAGCGCTGAATGGTGGGTATGATAACAATTATACTAATTATTGGTTATATATTAACGAAGCTAATGAGAGTAACTTCCAAGGTAAAAATGTTAAGTTAGTTAACTATAAACTTGATCAGGTTAAATCTTATAAGTTCGAGATCAGAGAAAATGCAGAACTTATTCCTGCTGGGACACACCAGTTATCTTCAGGAATTGGTTTCTATTATAAAGCGGAAAATGGAAATTTAGTACAGGCTAAACAAGGAGATGTTGTAGCGGTAACAAATGAAGAAGCTAACTTGTATTACGGTGAGCCAAGTAATATTACTTTGGCTGTAGATAAAACAGCTCCTAGTGTTTCAAGAACACTTGTTGTTTACGATCCATCAGTTACAAATTACATTGTTAGATTTGATCCAAAATGGAAAAAAGCGGACATTCAAGTTTATGATATGAGCGGTAAACTGGTAATCTCTAAAAAAGCGGTTGAAACATCCCGAGATTTTGTAATCGAGCTTGATGGCTCAGTTAAAAATTCATATGTTGTAAAAATCGTTTCTGATAAGGGAGAAACTGTTAATACTAAAATCTTAAAATAAACCACATGAAAACTATTAATAAACTAGTTCTGGCGTTTTTCCTGTTTGCTGTATCTTTAGCAAATGCCGCTCCACCACAACCAGCAATCCCGGGAGGAGGAGGAAACGGAGGAAATGGTACCGGGTCACCTGCCTCACCAATTGATATGTATGTATATGTACTTGGTATCGTAGCAATTGGATTTATTGTTTACTTTACAAAAAAGTACAAGAGCGTAAAAGCATAAAATTTTATTAAAATAATATTAAACTCTCTGATTAGTCAGGGAGTTTTTTTATTTTTACTATATGAAAAAAATTTATATGCTATCTGCAGTTTTAACTGCATTTGCTCTGCAGGCTCAATTTACTGTTACAATTCAGACTCCGGCAGATTTTAAAGATCAGGACGCTATTTTATATACATTAAACGGATCGAAAGATATTATTGTTACTAAAGAACAGAGTAAGAATAGTACGTGGACTTTTAAATATCCGGGCCATTATATGGGGATGATGAAAGTCTATTTCCCTGGCTCCAATAATACCGTAAGCTTTATTTCTGAAAATAAAAATGTCAACTTTAAACTGGATATTCAGAATAATAAAGTGAAGGATGTTATCTATCTGGATGAAGCCAATAATCTGATGAGTAAACAACAGGAGGGTTCACAAAAGAAAGAGCTTATTTTACCGGCTTTAGCACAGATTAAAGAATATTATAAAGATAATACCGACTTTGGAAAAGCGCTGAAAACAGAAATTGACAGGCTTTCCGGTGCATCAAGCTCTATTGATGCAGCGCAACACCCGTTTATTGCTTATTACAATACGAATTACAGCAAGTTTCTTTCCAACTCTCCTGATGCCGTGAAAAAAATAGATCAGGAAGAAATAATCAACTTTCTGGACAAATCCGGTGATATGCTTGAAAGCTCATCATTATTAAGACCTTTGTTGGTAGCTTATCTGAATTCAGGAGGGAATACAAACGTTACGGCGTCTGTTGATAAGTTATTGGATCGTTTAAAAGTAGAAACTCCAAGAGGGCAGACTGTATTGTCAGAATTGATTGATATTTTTGATGTCTATCAGATGGATGAATATAAGAGTAAATATCTGTCTCTTGCCAAAAATCTTAAGTGTACCATTAACGATAGACTTGCTTCTACGTTGAAATCGAACGCCAATATTGAAATGGGGGCGGTTTTCCCTAATTATAAGTTCCAGTCACCTGTTAATACCACTGCCAAATCATTACACGATATTAAAGCAGATAAAAAGGTCGTTGTCTTCTGGTCTTCCACATGTTCACACTGCGAAAGTGAACTTCCGAAACTTCTGGAAAAATACAATGACCTGAAATCAAAAAATATCCAGATTGTAGGACTGTCTTTGGATGTGGATAAGAATTCATATACCCAAAAAATCGCTGCATTTCCCTGGGTGAATGATTCCGAATTGAGAGGATGGAACAGCAGTTACACAGATTTGTATAATATTCATGCAACTCCGACGTATTTTATTTTAGATGCTAACAATAAGATAATCAGCAAACCAGATCATGTTGGAGATGTTTTAGAATATTTTAAGGTAAAATAATTTTGGAGGTAAAGAAATATTTTCTATATTTGCACCACCAAAACGGCGAGGTAGCTCAGTTGGTTAGAGCGCAGGATTCATAACCCTGAGGTCACGGGTTCAATTCCCGTCTTCGCTACAATAAACCGCAATCATTACACCAATGATTGCGGTTTTTACTTTTAAAAAAATTAATACTTTACTCTTTAATTCTTTCAACTCAATTTTATTTTTAATAATTTCAGTCTTCTGATGGAGTATTAAGGGAATAATTATACTTTTCAGCGTTAGTACTGAGATCATTTATTCATCTTACGTTATTATCTCTTTTATATTCGCCTTTTTGCTGTCTTTTTTTGATGATCTTATTGTCAGTAATAGAAATCCTTTGTTTCGCTGAATTATGGCTGTAATGGACTGTTTAAAAGGAAAAGTATATTGCGTTCCGGAAAATAGGATTAGATTGGTTGCCATCTTAAAAATAAAGAATAAAAAAACCGCCTTACATATCTGTAAAACGGTTTTAATGTTTTTTAAAAGCTTATCAAACCTGATATCCGAGCAGCTTTCTGATCTGATAGAAGAATCTTTCAATCAGTCGCAGATCCTGTGTGACAATCTCTGCACTGCCTCTAAGCTCTTTATCGAATGTAAGTGTTTTATTGTAGCTTGTTTTTAATCCTTTTGGCAAGATCACATCTACATAGTAGTTTCCTTTATCATCAGGAATCAGGGAGATGTTCTGTACTTTTCCTTCGATGATACCGTACTCCTGGAATCTGTAGTTATCCAGTTTAATCAGAACTTTTTCACCCGGAGTTATTTTTCCTGAGTTTGTTGTAGGTACGGACATTCTGCCCACCAACTGCTCTTTATTTTTAGGGAGAATAGAAAGGATGGGTTCACCTACCTTTACGAATTGATTCTCGCCGAAAAACTGCTGAAAACTGGCAACGCCGTCTGTGGATGAGATCACCAGATAGTTCAGCTCCCACTGTTTCAAAGATTTTCGCAGCTGTTCAAGAAGCTGCAGGGTTTGTGACGAATAGGTAATTCTGTCTTTTTCTGTGTTAATGGCAGTTCCGCTTTTGGTTTTATTCAGGTTGGAGATGCCTTCATCCATTTGTGATATGGAAATTTTAATATTCTCAAGATTTTGCTGAGCCTGAAGATATTTGATTTTTTCGTTTTCAAGTTCCATAGCAGAGATAACACCCTGATTAAATAGTTCCTGAGATCTGTTGAAATTTTTCTTAGTCAGATCATACTTTATAGATTCCAGGTTTTTCTGCTGTTTTAATGTGGCAATTCTTACTTTATATTCTGAAATACTCTGATTGGCCGCCAGATTTTCGGGAGCGTATGGCTGTAATCTTGTAAAAAGGGCTTCGTCCTGAAATGCTTTTGCAAAACTGTTGTACTCACCCTGTAATTCACCGAGCTTAAATCTTGAAGCCTGGGCAATAGGGAAGGAGTATAATTGATCGGGAGTGATGGAGTCTACCAGTTTTTTAAGCTCTAAAATATCCTTATAGTTGGCTGCAGACTGCATCACCATCAGAACATCATTCTTTTTAACTTCCTGGTGGTCTTTTATGAATATTTTTTCAATTTTAGAGCTGGTTCGTGCTTCTATTTTCTCAGGAGGGTTCTGAGAAGTCACAATAATAGGAGCCGGTACAAATTCGGGATATTTTATAATGTAGCTCATTAAGAGAATCAATAGCAGGATAATAAATATCACCGTATTTCCCCAGCGGATCATCCAATGCGGCGGCTGGGTAAGAATATCCTGTACGCTTTCTGAGCGGAGTTCAATATTGTCTAAAACGTCTTCTTTCATTGTTATGTAGTAAAATTTCCCCCAATATTTCAGGGGGAATATAATTTAAATAATTGGGCAGTTCCCGTCATACCATGATGGTGGCGAAGTGTCTGCATCCGGCGGGCATTCAAAGTGCTTTATGCGGCATGGTACCCAGCTGCCTAGACACCAGGATCCACAGCAGTTGTTGTCCGGAATAATAACACCTCCGCTGACAAATGTCAAATCTTTTCTCGAAAGTTTTTTAAGATTTTTCATGATTACTATTATTTTTTATTTTTCCTACTCTGTAAGCTTTTCGGATTCCGCTATATGGTGGCTTTATCTTGGTTAATTTCCTAATTCAAGCTGGTTTCTTACCAATCTGTAATATTCTCCTCTTAAGTCTACCAGCTCAGCATGGCTTCCTTCTTCTACCACTCTTCCCTGATCCAGTACAATGATTTTGTCTGCATGTCTTACTGTGGAAAGTCTATGGGCAATCACCACTGCTGTTTTGCCTTTGAAGAACTGCTCAAGGTTTTCCATGATCACTTTTTCATTATTGGCATCCAGTGCAGAGGTAGCTTCATCAAATAAAATATATTCAGGAGCTTTATAAACAGCTCTTGCAATGAAAAGTCTCTGTTTCTGACCACCACTTACTCCAACGCCCTCATTTCCGATTTTGGTGTTATAGCTTAATGGAAGACTTTCAATAAAATCTTTGATATTGGCTATTTCTACAGCACGTCTCAGCTTTTGTTTATCTATATGATCTTCACCAACAGCAATATTGTTGGCAATGGTGTCATTGAATACATATCCTTCCTGCATGACAACACCGCAATGATCCCTCCAGTATCTCGGAGAAATATTTTTCATATTGGTATTTCCGATTCTGATTTCACCCTGATCAGGATCATAAAACTTCATCAGCAGTTTCAATAAAGTTGTCTTTCCACTTCCGCTGGCCCCGACAATTGCTGTCGTTTGCTGATAAGGTATTGTAAGGCTGAGATTTTCAAAAACCGGAACATCGGAACCAATATACCTGAACGACATATCTTTGATTTCAATATCTTGTTTCGGAACATCGGTAACATATTGCTCATTCTTATCTTCTTCATCATCTTTATCGTGGATTTCTCCTAATCTTTCAAGAGAGATTTTAGCATCCTGTGTCTGCTTGATAAAGTCGATAAGCTGGAGAAGCGGGCTGTTCAGCTGTCCGATGATATACTGAACAGAAAGCATCATCCCCAAAGTAAGGTTTCCGCTTAAAACAAGTTTGGCAGAAAGAAAACTCACCAGAATATCTTTCATCTGATTGATAAAATTACCTCCCACAGACTGCCATTGTTCTAAGGATAGAGATTTTATCCTGATTTTAAATAGTTTTACCTGAAGAAATTCCCAGTCCCATCGTTTTTGTTTTTCAGCATTATGCATTTTGATTTCCTGCATTCCGTTGATAAGCTCGATGACTTTACTCTGCTCCTGAGATACCTGAGAGAATCGCTTATAATCAAGTTCTTTTCTTTTTTTCAGGAAGAAACTGATCCATCCGATATATAATACTGCTCCAACAAGATAAACAAGGAAAAGCCTGTAATCATAAAACAGTAAGACAATACTGAAAATGATAAGGTTCACCAGTGAGAATAATGTATTCAATGAAGAACTTGTAAGGAGCTGTTCAATTCTGTGATGGTCATTAATTCTCTGCATGATATCTCCTGTCATCCTGGTATCAAAGAAACTTATCGGAAGTTTCATCAATTTAATAAAGAAATCGGAGATGATCGAAATGTTAATTCTTGCTGAAAGGTGGAGAAGAATCCAGCTTCTTATGGTTTCAATTCCCATTCTTCCCAGAAATAACATAATCTGTGCAAGCAAAACCACATAGATAAAATTAATATCCTGGTTCTGGATGCCGACATCTACAATACTTTGGGTAAGAAAAGGAAATATAAGGGAAAGTAAACTCCCACCTAAAAGTCCGATCGCAAGCTGTATAACAAGTGTTTTGTACTTTAGAAGATATTTGGAAAGGAATGTAAAACTTGCCTTACTTTCTTCTGCATCAAATTCTGTTTGAAAGAATGCAGGAGTAGTTTCAAGGATCAGGACAATTCCCTCTTCTGTATTTTCGTTGGCATTTTCTCCAATCCAGGACTTGATGAATTCTTCTCTGGTATAAGTGATCAGTCCATAGCTGGGATCTGAGATATATACTTTGTTATTTTTGTCAATTTTGTATACAACTACAAAGTGATTTTTATTCCAGTGTGCTACACATGGAAATGGAACTTCTTCTTTGAGGGTATTGAAATCGATCTGGACTCCCATTGACCGGAATCCCAGATTTTCTGCGGCATCACTCAGCCCAAGAAGGCTGCTTCCTTCACGGGTGGTTTCGGAGAGGTTACGAATCTGCTGCAGGGATATACTTTTACCATAATACTTACTTACGATCCTGAGACATGTAGGACCGCAGTCTTTGGTATCTGGCTGCTTATAAAAAGGAAACTTTTTTTTCAAAACTACTACTCATTATAAAATGCCGCCAATAGATGGCGACATTTTTGCTTTAATTCAATTATAATTCAATGAAATGGTAAACTGGAAATAGTCCCATTGATCACCGTTTTTCTACTCTTTTACATCTTTTCAGATGGTTATTTTGTTTTTCCTAAGATAGTGAAATTTTTAAATGAAGAAGATTTATTTGCTAAATCTCATCATCCTCGATTAATTCATCAATAAAGAAGGTGATATCTTCGCGATCATACTTATCCGGGAACTGATATCCGTTGATGATAAAGATTGGCGTAAAGCTTAATCCTGCATTACTGTTTTCCTTAGACATCTCTATCAGCGGATCCAGATTTTCTGAATTTACTTTTCCTCCGGAAAGTGCATTGATTTTGCCTTCATCCTTGGTTTCAAACCATTCTTCAACAGCGTGTAAAAACTCTTTTTCAGGTTTGTTATGATAAATATGAGTTAAATCTGAAATAAGCTGTGTATATTTTTCTGGAGCTCTGTCCGGGCTGTAATTGAATCTCATCTGCAATGAAATATCATCAGGGTATTTCTCCAAAAGTCCTTCCACCAATTTATGCGCATCTTTACAGAAACCACAGTATGGGTTGGAAACGATAGAAATACGAAGCTTGGCATCCCTTTTTCCAACAGCAAAAGTTTCAGTATCCTGAAATTCTATTTTTGGATTTTGTTCCATCTGATTTTTGAAAAGCTCATAGTTTCTTTTGAATCTGAGATTTTTTGCATTCGATTTTTGCAGCGTTTCTTTTTGCTCAAGAAGAGTATTGAAATAAATAACCGCAGAAAATACAAGAGCCCACAGAATGACAGTCAATAAAAGAGTTCCCACACTGAATGACAGGTTCTCAAAAAATAAACTGCTTACTATGATCTGGCCTACAAGAATTGAAATGATCAAAAGACATACTCTGCAGAATGTTTTTTCTACAAATGCCTGAATGTACAGAGAGTACCCGATTGCAAGTACAGAAACGAATGTAAATCCTTTTACAATATAAGCTGTAGCTGGTAAGAACAGACCTAATACAGCGAGTCCTGTAAAATAAATCAGGGAAAAATCTGCAAATTTTAAACCCAGAATGCTGGTTTTATCCTGTTTTATAATTTTATCACAGGAGTTGGCTGTCTGGCTTGCTGCTGAACCTCCGCCTCCGCATATACTTCCGATAACCGTAGAGGTGTTTCCGAATTTCTGGTTGAAAATTTCCAGAGAAATATAAACTCCTGCTAACGAAAGAAGGTTGAATATAGCTTCATAGATGCTTTGGCTTATCAAAGAATAAGCAAGAACGGCAGCAAAAATAATATAAAGAACCGGCTTGAAATTGAATGTCAGTTTGCTTTCTGCATTTTCTGTTTTTTCAAACAATAATACAAAGTCCGTCGATTTATTATAAAGCTCCTCTTTACCGAAAGTTTTTGCTTTTTCCGAATATACTGAATAATTGCTTCCTGACTTTTTTACAAGAGAGAATGAATTCTCAACAATGGCAATAAATTCCTCTGGAAGTTCGTCCCAATATTCTTTGTCAAGTTCATAAGCGTCATTTTTTACCCCCATAAAGTTGAGTGTGTCACTGAATGCCAGTGCAGATGGGTAATTGGGATGAGAGTTGAACTGGAAAATAAATTCCTGTTTATCTAGTTTTAGATGGTTGATTAGTTTGTCAAAAATCATATTAATATTTTTATCTAAAATACACAGATGTTTTAAATATACAAAAAAAAATCTCCTTTATTAGTGAGATATAAACGGATGTTGATAAATTTTATTTGATCTTCAGTATTTTATTTCTTGAATCCGGATACGAAAGCAGTTCTTGGAATATGCCTTTTGTATTATTCTTTGAGTAATTGATGTTTTAATATTTTAAGCGGGATTATTTTAAGAAGGAAAGATCCATTTCCCACAGGCAGGTATTCTAAAGTTTTCATGGTTAAGCGTACATTAAATGTTGCCTGTGGGAAGTAAAAGGATCTATTAGAAAAAGTATTTCGTGTTTTTACCTGAGACAAAGATGCATTCATAACTCTGGGAATGCAAGAAAGGGATGTCGGAATTGATAAATTTTGGATAATCTATTATCCGTTCCTGTAGGATTGCGTTGATGGAATGAATTAAGAAAATAGAAAAGTGTACCATTATGCCTTTACAGGAATATAACACAAGGTCCTTTACTATTTCGATTGATTTTTATGGAAATGTAATACTTGATAATCTTTGTGGACTTTAATTCAAGCTGGGATTATTTGTCAACATATCTGATGCTAAAGAGCTTGGGAGATCATATGGTATAATGGCAGTTATGTGGAAATTCCTATTTTGAGACAATAAACGGAATCGATATAAAAATGAATGGATTTTTATCTGAGAATATCCTGGATTATGAAGTTCAGATTTTTGGAAATATCATATAAAATACTGAGGATAACTCCAACTTTAAAACATAGGAAATAAAGCTGAGAAATAATATTTTTTATTTAAACAAATGTTTTATTTTGTTATTATTTTATAGCTTGTAGTGGGTTTTACCCTTGTTTTGTTTATTAAATTTCGATATTCTATGTAATTTGTAACAAACAGAAATGAACTCAAAAAAACTTAAAAAATCATAAAGTTTTCATAAAGTTTTAAAAAAGGATAGAAATGTTTTTGTATTTATAAAATATGTCGTACTTTTACATCGCCTTGAATGAGGGAACAAGTCAAGGTAATAAATTTTTTTTCATCATTTGTGTTTTTAGAATCGTATCGCCTGATACGATTCTTTTTTTATGTTTTCTCATAGCTTAAGAGAAGATCAATAAAGTAAGAATAGGTAACAGAGCCTTCCTGCTGATTACTTTTCAGAAACAGGTTGTTAGTAAATCCAAAGAATTCATCAAGCCATCCCTGATGCTGAAAAATAAAACTTTTTTCATAAGCACGGTCTCTTTTCATGGCGGGAGAATACTGGTGAAGAATATTCTTTACAAATTCAGGATCTTTCTCCACAATAAATCTTAAAAGACTTTTTAAAGTGAAAAATTCAGTACTGTATCTCAACTCAGGATTACCGGAATGAATGCCTATTAAGTACCCTATAAAATTAGCTTCCTGCTCTCTGGCAAAGCCAAGCTGATGTGAACTTTCGTGCGCTGTGGTGAAAGGGATTAATGTATGAGGCAGCTCAGTATTATACTGGGCTTCAGCTGTAAAAGGATTATAATAGCCTAAAATTCCTGTAAAGCTCATTACATTTTTGAATAAACTAGGCTTGATGTCCAGTATCTCCGGAGCTTTTTTATCGGAAATATAAGAAGGCAGCTTGGTCTGCTGATTCAGGATTTCCTTTTGAATAGATGTAAGGTTTGTGATTATAAATACTCCGTTGCTGTCCTCCTGTGTATACTGTCGTGTTGCCTTACACTTTTCAAGATAAACAAGAGCCAGTTTTTTTGCTTTTTCTATATCCGGTTCATTCTGGCTGGAAAGTTTTTTAATAATAGGAACCTGAAAATACAGCATTCCCCAAAAGATCTGATAAATAAAATAAAAGATATTCATGACGATAAGAATTTTTCTCATCGAATCACTTCTTTGCTGCTTTTTGAATAAGGTGATGAAACAGTATAAAAGAAAAGCTCCTAGTATAATATAGATCAAATCCCCGACAGAAAATGGAACCCAGCTGAACAGCACCTGATGAAGCTCTTTCTGAAATTCAAAAAAGCGTTCAAAAAAAGAAATCATTATTTTGGATTTTGAAAATCCATAAAACAAAAGAAATTGGGCAAGTAATACACCTGCCCAAAATCTTTTTTTCTTATATATATTTGTTGTTATATTAATGACCATTGCCTTTAGATATTTTATCAAGATCAATGCCCTGGGCTTTCAGAATCCCACTTACACGGATCGCATAGAATGCAAGATAAGCAAAACAAATAACCCCTACGATATAACTGAAATGAATATTGGTAATATCTGCAACATATCCCTGTATAACGCTTACAATACCTCCTCCCATAATCATCATGATAAGGTATCCTGAACCCTGGTTAGTGTGTTTTCCAAGCCCGTTGATAGCCAATGCGAAGATACACGGCCATAGCGTAGAGCAGAAAAGACCTACACTGGTAAATGCATATACAGATACCATTCCTGTAGTGAACATCCCTATAAGTAGAGCGGTGATCCCTGCCAGAGAGAAGATCAGAAGCATTCTTGCCGGGTTTCCTTTGCTTAAAATATCACAGATAATCATTGCGATAATGATAAATCCATATACATAGAACGGAGAAAGATCATGATCGGCAATAGCGTTTACCAATAAAAATACACCGAATGCAAGATAAGGAGCTAAGAATCTTAAGATTTTTTTGAATCCTGCATTGACATCAAATGCTTCTACAGCACCTGTCCAACGGCCAATCATTAATGATGCCCAGTATAAAGAGATATAAGGTGCTACCTCTTTCGTTTCAAATCCCAAGCTTTTTTCCATATAAGCAGGAAGGTTACTGGCTGTGGAAACTTCTACCCCTACATAAACAAAAATAGCGATCATTCCCATCACCAGCTGAGGATACTGGAATGCTGACTTTCTATGTTCTCCCGGAGTTGCATCATCGGTGTCCTCAGTGTTTGTTGGAGTTACTGCAGGAAGAGAAGAGAATTTAAGCATTAAAGCTACCAGAGCAAAAGCTGCTCCTAATATCAGATAAGGTGTTTTTACACTTTCTATACTTGCTTCCGTGTTGGCAGCACTTGCAGATCCAAAAATAGCAAATGCAACGATAAGTGGTCCAATAGTAGTTCCTAAGTTATTAATCCCTCCTGCCATTGTTAGCCTCTGAGATCCCGTTTCCGTAGGACCTACTTCAATAGCAAGCGGATTAGCAACAATCTGCTGAAGAGAGAATCCTAAACCTACAATAAATAACCCTGAGATCATTAAAGGGAAAGAATGCATATTGGCAGCCGGGTAGAACAATAAGGTTCCCAATGCGGAAATCAGAAGCCCCACAATAAGACCATTCTTATATCCGATTTTATTGATCAAATCCTGTTTAAGGCTCTTTGATACAAGCATATAAATTAAAGAACCTACAGTATACGCTACATAAAAGCAGATCTGTACAAGCATACTTTCAGTTTGGGATAGATTGAAGGCTTTTTGAAAAACAGGGATCAGAATATCATTACTGGCTGCTACAAATCCCCAAAAGAAGAATACAGTAACCAACGGAATGAATTGGGCCCAATTGGTTTGTTTAGAATAATTTGACATATTTATTATAGATTTCACAAACAAATATAACTATTTCCTTTCAACGGAATACCTGATTAAGGTTTTTTTTATTGTCTCATAAGCCTCTGCTTTTGAGTCTTTTGGAGAATCTGAAGGCTCAATGATGCCATTGTAATATACCTTTACCCTTCCGGGAAAGCCTTTTGAGTTTTCAAAAGGGAACATTTCTTTAAGTCCCACAAAGGTATAAACAACGATAGGAGAATGATGTTTTGAAGACAGTATAAATGCACCGTCCTTAAAATCATCCAGGATAATAGAAGTGTCGTCCGGCACACCGCCTTCAGGAAAAATCGCGATACTGTTACCTTCTTCCATCTTCTCTGCACATCTTCGGTAAACATCTGCACGGCTTTTTGCACTCGCTCTGTCTACCATTACACATATCCTTTTATATATAGTTCCGAAAATAGGAATCTTAACCAGTTCTTTTTTTCCTACAAAACAAATCGGATGATCAGGAAACAGAATACATACAAGCATGATATCCATAATAGACGTATGATTGGAGATAAAGACATAAGGGATATTTTTATCTTTTTCCTGTTCCGAAAGTTTAATCAGGTCATATCTGAAACCCATTCCGTAGAACATACCGAAACACCATAGCCTGACCAGTTTATAGCCGTATTTATAATGCTTTTTATTAAAGGATAAAATGTAAACCGGGATCCCAATAATAACTGTCAGAAAAAATGCCAACAGCAGCAGCCAGAATCTCCAGAGATAATTTAAAATTTTTGTCACAGCCTAACCGTTAAAAATTACTTTCTTTTTTATCGAATAATTCAGAATGGAAACCAGCAATATTGCTGCAATTTTACTGATCATTTCCGGGCTCAAGGTATAAAAAAATAAATTGATATTATCTTTAAATACGAAACTGTAAAATACCTGGAAAAAACCTAAGCTGAGTAATGTTGAAAAAAAAGATACTACCATAAAATAAGCAAATTCTTTTCTCTTCGAATGTTTTCCCCTTTCAAATACAAACCAGATGCTCAGAAAATAATTGGTAATAATCCCGCAGCTCGTGGAAAAAATATTGCTTAAAGGATAGTGTACTCCGTAGAAATTGGTTTCCTTTACAAAGAAGTGCGGAAGATAGGTGCTGAAAATCTTAAAGCTTCCTATTTCTACAATGGCACTCAGTCCTCCTGCAATGATGAAGAACAAAACCTGTTTCTGGCGTAAGAGTATTTCTTTCATTTAATAAGTATAAAACTAAACATCTTTGTACATATCGGACAATCTGCCAGGTTGATTTATCTCTCACAATATAAACACCTTAGAGAATTTCTTCTGTTTATAATGGTTTTTAAATCCCAGCAGTTATACCGCTTGACAATATGAATATGCAAATTTATAACTATATGTTAAACACTGAAAAAAGTTGTTAAAATATTTTTTTTAATAAAAATTATTTCTAATTTTAATATTCAGAATGATGTAATAAAGACCTGATAATAAATTCATTTTCAACTCCTTGTGTTGATGGTTTTTTCTATCTTGTAGTGCACGGTTAAGAGCATATACTCCAACTTTTTTATGACCCAATTATTAATAATATTTGTATGAAACGTCAAAACAAATACAGAAAATTCCAGCTTCAACAGAAAAATATTGAGGCTCTTGAGAAAGAAAATTCCCGCTTCAAAAGAGTGTATTCAGAGTATGAAAATATGTCAAACGAATTGTGGAATCTTGAAA
The DNA here is from genome assembly GCF_059587025.1 of Chryseobacterium sp. DZ-32. Classification (NCBI taxonomy): domain Bacteria; kingdom Pseudomonadati; phylum Bacteroidota; class Flavobacteriia; order Flavobacteriales; family Weeksellaceae; genus Chryseobacterium; species Chryseobacterium sp. DZ-32. The sequence continues at coordinate 13,112 of NZ_JCAIOM010000016.1, read as the reverse complement.
ACTCCACTGGCGAGCCGGTGCCTGATGATTTTATCAATGCAATGGAATTACAGACTTCCTATCTTGAAGATGAAATAGAAGATTGGCTTTTACAATTCAATGAAAAAAAAACACAAATCAAACATTAATGATTTTAGACAGCTTCCAGGTTGTTTTTAAATGCTAATTGAAGATAAATTCATAATTTAGCACCCTTAAATTAAAATCTAAAATATGGTTGCTATTGTAGATAGTGGTTCTACTAAAACGGATTGGGTAATTCTTGATGACTTTAAAAAAGTTTTTCTGAAAACAGAAACCATCGGTTTCAATCCGAATTTTATCAACAGAGAACTTATCGCTCCTGAAATACAGAAAAATAGCAATCTGATATCGGTTAAAAATTCAATTACCAAAGTCTTTTTTTATGGTTCCGGATGCGGAGTGAAAAAAAACTGCGAAACCATAGAAGAAGAGCTGACAAAAGTTTTTGGAAAAGCAGAGATTATTGTGAAGGAAGATCTGATGGCTGCAGCCTATGCAGCATACAGTGGAAAACCTGCTATCGTGTGCATTCTCGGCACAGGATCTAATTCCTGTTTTTTTGACGGTGAAAATGTGAAGATAGAATTGCCTTCGCTGGGATTTCTGATCGGGGATGAAGGAAGCGGCAGTGCTATCGGAAAGCAGCTGGTACGCAGATATTTTATGAAAAAACTGCCTGCGGATCTTCATAAAGAATTTGAAGCAGATTATCAGCTTACCGTAGAAGATGCATTGAAAAACATGTATCACACGCCGAGACCCAATGCATATCTGGCGAATTTTACCAAATTTGTAATCGAAAGAAAAGATCATCCTTATTTCAAAGATATGGTTTTTGAAGAAATGAAAAGTTTCTTTGAATACCAGGTTCTTCCTTATGAGGAGGCGCATGATGCCGAGATCAATTTTATTGGCTCTATCGCTTATTATTATGAAAATATACTACGTTCTGTAGCTGCAGAACTTAATTTAAATGTGGGACATGTTGTGCAGAAACCAATTGAAAGCTTAGTAGATTACCACATTAAATATATACTTTAACAAAAAACAAAATTTTATGTCAAGTAACAACAATCGTGACGAAAAGAACTTTAGCCAGGCAGCGCTAGATTATCATAAAGCAGAACCCAAAGGAAAAATTGAAGTTATCCCATCAAAGCCACACTCTTCCCAAAGAGATTTATCACTGGCTTACTCTCCGGGAGTAGCGGTTCCTTGTATGGAAATTCATGATAAGCCGGAAACTGTATATGATTATACGGGAAAAGGAAACCTGGTAGCAGTAATTTCTAACGGTACTGCCGTACTTGGACTGGGAGATATCGGTGCTGAGGCTTCAAAACCGGTAATGGAAGGGAAAGGACTATTATTCAAGATCTTTGCAGATATCAACGTTTTTGATATTGAGATCGATGAAAAAGATCCGGATAAATTTATTGAAATCGTAAAAGGAATTGCTCCTACTTTTGGAGGAATCAATCTTGAAGATATTAAAGCTCCTGAAGCTTTTTATATAGAACAAAGACTGAAAGAGGAGTTGAATATTCCTTTGATGCACGATGACCAGCATGGAACAGCTATTATCTCAGCTGCTGCATTGATCAACTCTCTGCAGATTGCCAATAAAGATATTGATAAAGTAAAAATGGTGGTGAACGGAGCTGGTGCTGCAGCTATTGCATGTACCAAGCTTTATATTTCATTAGGATTGAAAAAAGAAAACGTCCTGATGTGTGACAGTAAAGGCGTAATCAATCATAAAAGAGAAAACCTTACTCCTGAAAAATTAGATTTCATCGCTCAGACAGATATCGAAACATTAGAAGATGCTGTAAAAGGATCTGATGTTTTTGTAGGATTGTCAAAAGGAAACGTAATGACTCCTGAGATGTTACAGAGCATGAATGAAAACCCTATCGTATTTGCTCTTGCCAACCCTGATCCTGAAATTGCTTATGACCTTGCGCTGGAAACCCGTAAAGATGTGATCATGGCAACGGGAAGAAGTGATTATCCTAATCAGGTAAACAACGTATTGGGATTCCCTTATATCTTCCGTGGAGCATTGGATGTACAGGCTACAGGAATTAATGAAGCCATGAAACTGGCTGCCGTACACGCTATTGCTGATCTTGCGAAAGAACCGGTGCCGGAAGCTGTAATTTTGGCATACAATGTTCAGAACCTTCAGTTTGGAAGAGAATACTTCATTCCAAAACCATTTGATAACAGACTGATCACAAAAGTATCAAGCGCTGTGGCAAAAGCAGCTATTGAAAGTGGTGTTGCCAGAAAAACCATAACGGATTTTGATGAATATGAGCACCAGCTTTTAGACCGAATGGGCAGAGATGAAAGATTGGTAAGAATGATGCAGAGCCGTGCAAAATCCAATCCGAAAAGAATTACCCTTGGAAATGCTGAAGAATATAATGTATTGAAAGCTGCCCAGATTCTTTATGAAGAAGGAATTGCTTACCCAAGCCTTTTAGGAGATAAAAAATACATCAAGGAGCAGATGGAGCGTTACGGAATTACTCTGGATGTTCCTATCATTGATCCAAGTGATGACGATCAGAAAGAAAACAGAAAAAAATACAGAGAAACCCTTTGGAAACTTCGTCAGAGAAAAGGAATGAACGAGTACAAAGCGAAAAGATACGTACGCCAGAGAGATTATTTCGGACCTTTGATGCTGAAACATGGTGATACAGACGGACTTATCGTAGGATTCTCTAAGAACTATACTTCCGTTTTACGTCCTGTTTTAGAAGTGATCGAAAAAGATAAAGGAGTAGATAAAGTAGCGGCCATGATGATGATCTTGTCTGAAAAGAAACCTATTTTCTTCGCAGATACCTCTATCAACCAAAACCCTACAGCAGAAGATCTTGTGAATATTGCTAAAATGGCTGAATTTACAGTAAAATCTTTTGCCATTGAACCAAGAATTGCAATGCTTGGATTTGAAAACTTTGCTGCAATTTCTGAAACATCCAAGAAAGTAGCAAAAGCAGTAGGAATCCTTCATGAAAAATATCCGAAAATGGTTGTGGATGGTGAAATTCAGCCGGACTTTGCAATGAATGCAGACCACTTGAGCGATTATCCATTCTCAAAATTAGGAACTACTCCGGCAAACACGTTCATCTTCCCGAATCTGGAAAGTGCAAATCTTTCTTACAAAATTCTGAGAGGTATGAAAGTAGCACAGGTTATCGGACCTATCTTAATGGGATTAAAGCAGCCGGTACACGTACTTCAGATGCGTTCAAGCGTTGATGAGATCGTAAACCTTGCTACCATTGCTGTTCTTGATGCTCAAAGAAGAGAGAAGAAATAATACAGAACAGATGGCATCACTGGAAATCAATAATCCATCTTTCTTATTTCAAAATTGACACTTTAAACCGTGTACAGATAGTAAAAAGACTCCATATTTTGGAGTCTTTTGTTTTTCTGTTAATTCCTTGAATTCTTATTTAAAATTTAAGTTAAAAATCATTCGTACATCAAATGAAAACATTAATTAGTTTAAATTGCTATATTTGGGAGTTTTAAAAATTAATAATGATATTTTCTTTACAAGGCACTGTTCAAGAACTTACGCCTACTTACGCTGTCATCAATGTTCAAGGAGTTGGTTACTATGTGGGAATCAGTCTGATGACCTCACAGACGCTGGTTTTGAATCAGCAGACCTTTTTATTTATTCAGCAGATCATTCGTGAAGATGCTCATCTTCTCTTTGGATTTAACACACGTTCAGAAAAAGAAATGTTCAATCTGTTAATAAGCGTTAATGGAGTAGGAGCTGTTTCAGCATTGATTCTGTTGTCAACATTGAGCCTTGATGAAATTGCTTCGGCGATACTTTCCGGAAACAGTGCATTGATCCAAAAAGCAAAAGGAATTGGTGCAAAAACTGCCGAAAGAATTATCGTGGATCTTAAAGATAAAGTACAGAAATACAGCGATCCAAACGCGAACATTTCTGTGATGGTGGATAATAAAATTAAGGAAGAATCGTTATCTGCATTAGAAGTTTTAGGCATCCCTAAACGAACAAGCGAGAAGATTGCGGATAAAATTATCAAACAAAATCCAAACATCTCGGTAGAAGAATTGGTTAAACAAATCTTAAAAAACATTTAACATTTGGTGGCGAATATTAAGCATCTTAACATATTTTTGTTCCTGTCGTTCCTGTGTATGTCTGTGAGTGCTTTTGGGCAGGCACAGAAAGATACAGCGATCATAAGAAAACAATATGAAGTGGCCGACCCTACGAGGTATGAAGCCTATTACGACATAAAAACCGGGATGTACTATGTATATCCAAAAATCGGAAATACCATTACAGGTCCTCCTACAGCCATGTCTCCGGAAGAGTATAAAGAATATATGCTTGCCAGCCAGACAAAAGCCTATTACAAGGAGAAATCCGATAAATATAATCTTCTCTTCAGAAGAGACAGATCTGATGCCAGAAAGAAGGGGCTTATTCCTTCATTACAGATCAACAACAAGCTTTTTGAAACCATTTTCGGTGGTAATAAAATTGAAATCATCCCTTCAGGATACGCATCCCTGGACTTTGCAGGACTTTACCAGAAAATAGATAACCCAATGATCCTGCCTCAGAACAGGACCAGTTTTACCTTTGATATCGATCAGAGAATTCAGTTGGGATTATTGGGGAAAGTAGGGGAAAACCTTCAGTTAAAGGCCAATTATGATACCCAGAGTGGTTTTGCTTTTGAAAACAGGATGAATCTTGTATGGCAGGCAAAAGGAAGCTGGAAAGATCTTCAGAGTAAAGGTCTTGGAAATGTAGATAAACCGAATGAAGGAGGAGAAGATAAAATCATCAAAAGAGTTGAATTTGGTAACGTAAACATGCCGCTTTCAACCAGCCTTATCCGTGGTTCACAATCGCTGTTCGGGGTGAAAACAGAATTCCAGTTAGGAAAAACATTTGGAACAGTAGTTCTTTCCCAGCAGCAGGGTGAAGCCCGTAATATTGTAGTACAGGGTGGTGGTGTGATGAACAATTTTAAAGTCAACGCCATTGACTACGAAGAAAACCAGCACTTCTTTATAGGACATTATTTCCTGAACAAATATGATGATGCCTTACTTAATTATCCGCAGATCAACTCAACCATCAACATTACCAGAATGGAAGTCTGGGTATTGGATCAGGGGAACAGTAATCTGGCATATCAGAAAAGTATTATCGGGATCAGAGACCTGGGAGAAGGTCCTGGAGGAGTTACGCTGCCGGATAACTCGCTGAACGGATTGTATGATGAAGTATCACAAGTAGCTGGAACAAGAGAAGCTGGGAAAAATTACAATGCTCTTTTTCAGGGGCATGTCTTCCCGGGAACACCTACTCCCTACAATAACGGAGAAGAATTTGTTCTTGCTACAAAAGCGAGAAAGCTGAATGCTAACGAATTTATCTACCAGCCACAGCTGGGATATATTTCATTAAACCAAAAATTGAATGACCAGCAGCTTTTAGCCGTTTCGTACTCTTATACTGTTAATGGAAGTAATAAAGTATACAAAGTAGGGGAATTTTCTGAAGAAAGCCCTGTGCTGATCACCAAGGTATTGAGAGTAAATAACAAGGTGAACACTCAATCTCCGATGTGGGATCTGATGATGAAGAATATCTATTCTATTGATGCGGGACAGGTATCTCCGGATGGCTTTATCCTTAACGTATATTACAGAGATCCAAAAACAGGAGGTAAAGTAAACTATCTTCCAGATACTCCTGTAAAAGATCAGAATTTACTGAAGTTATTTAACTGGGACCGTCTTAATATGAATGGAGATATCCAGAACAATAAAGATGGAAGTAAAGGAGACGGTATTTTCGACTTTGTGAATGGGATTACCATCAGACCGGAAACAGGAAGAGTCATCTTTACCAAAGTACAGCCTTTCGGTAAATTTCTGGAAGCAAAATTAGGAACAAGTGATCCTCAATATATATTTAAGGATCTTTATACCAAACAAAAACAAGAAGCTTCCCAGAGTAACCTTACACAAAGGTATACCATGGAAGGGCGTTACAAAGGTGTTCAGGGACAAGGTATTTCTTTAGGAGCTGTAAACGTTCCTCAGGGATCAGTAAAAGTGGCAGCAAACGGAGTACAGCTTACGGAAGGCGTAGACTATACAGTAGATTATATGCTGGGTACGGTTACGATCATCAATGAAAATGTAAAACAGTCCGGACAGGCCATCAATATTTCACTGGAAAATCAGTTGACATTTAATACCCAAAGAAAAAGATTCTTAGGATTAAACTTAGAAAGAAGATTCAGTGAAAACTTTATCTTGGGAGGAACAGTAATCAATTACTCAGAATCTCCATTGACTCAGAAAGTAAACTTCGGGCAGGAAGCGGTAAACAATACCATGGCAGGGATCAACCTGATGTACAACAATCAGGCCCCTTATCTTACAAGATTTGCCAATAAACTTCCGATGGTAAAAACTGAAGCTCCATCCAACTTAAACTTTAAGATGGAAGCAGCTTACTTATTACCTGGATTGAATAAAGGAACAAATAATCAATCTTATATTGACGATTTTGAACAAACAACCTCTAAAATATCATTAAAAGAGCCGGCAGCATGGAGTTTAGCTTCAAAACCGGAAAAAAATAAATTACCGCCATTTAACACAGTGCCTGGCAATGATGATCTAACAAGCGGATATGGAAGAGGATTATTAACATGGTATAACATCGACCCTAGATTCTGGGGAGTTGGAGGGAAAGCACCTGCAGGAATTACACCGCAGTCTGTATCTAATCACGCTTCCAGAAGAGTACAATATTCGGAGATTTATAATAACAGAGATTTCGTAGCAGGAGAACAAACCTTTACGAATACTTTTGATATCTCTTATTTTCCGAAAGAAAAAGGACCGTATAACGTAAATCCAGTAACAGAACAGGCACAGAGCAGATGGGCAGGGATTATGAGATCAATCAGTGTTCCGAACTTTATTACTTCAAACATTGAGTATGTTGAATTCTGGATGATGGATCCTTACGCAGATGGTAAAACGCTGGGTACTGATCCAAAACTTTTACTTCACTTAGGAAACGTTTCAGAAGATGTATTGAAAGATGGAAAAATGCAGTATGAAAACGGACTGCCAACGCCAGGTACACCATCTTCTACAACGAATTCAAATTGGGGAGTACAGCCAAAACAGCCGCCAATCTTATATGCATTCTCTACAGAAGGAGAGGATAGGAAAGTACAGGATGCCGGATATGATGGTCTTACCTCGGACCAGGAAGCCATGAGATTCGGAAATACGTTTGTAAATCCGGTAACCAATATTGCAGACCCTGCAGTAGATGACTTCGTATTCTATCTTTCGGATAAATTTACAGGAAGTCAGGCAGCTTCAGTAGTGGAACGATACAAATATTTCAGAAACCCTGAAGGAAACTCAGAAGCAAACTCTCTTAACGTAGCTTCACAAACTCCGGATGTTGAAGATATCAATAAAGATTACAACCTGGATCAGACTGAAAACTATAACCAATATGTTATAAAGCTTGATCAGCCAAGTTTGTCACTTGGAACGAATAATATTGTAGATGTAAAAACAGTAAAAGCAACATTCCAGAACGGACAGAGTTCAGATGTTAAATGGTACCTGTTCAGAATTCCTGTAGCGAATTATGATCCAGCTGAAGGGACAGCAGAGCCATCTGTATTGAATAATGTAAGGTTTGCAAGATTGATGCTGGCAGGATTTGATCAGACCTCTACGCTTAGATTCGGAACAATGGATCTTGTAAGATCAGACTGGAGAAAATATACCAGTAAAATTGCCAGTGTAAATGTTCCAAATTCCGACGAAGGAACCGGAACTGTGACAGATCCAAACTTTGAAATAGGAAGTGTAAATATTGAAGAAAATGCATTGAACCAACCTCCATATGTATTGCCTCCGGGAATTGACAGACAGGTATTGAGTGGAAATGCAGGAGCGCAGAGACAGAATGAAGCTTCACTTTACATGAAAGTGAAAGACCTTAAAACTGAGGCAAGAGGAGTATTCAAAAATACAACATTGGATATGAGAAGATACAAAAAGCTGAAGCTGTTTGTACATGCTCACGATCCATTGAACAGAGTGATTGGATTGGATGAGAATACCAAATTCTTTATCCGTTTCGGAAGCGATGCTACTGATAACTATTACGAGTATGAATCATCTTTAAGAATGACTCCTACAACAGCAACAGCTCCTATGGAGATCTGGCCAATGGAAAATGAAGTTGATTTCGATGTTCAGAACTTTGTAGATGCTAAAATCAGAAGAGACAAATCAGGTGTTGCCATTACGAATAGAACCGTTGACACAGGATATCAGGAACCTTATAAAAATATTTATATTAAAGGTAGACCTAGTTTAGGAAATATTACCACCATTATGATTGGGGTAAGAAATGCAGATCCAAGAACAAACTCTACCATAACAAGAGTTCTGTGGGTAAACGAAATCCGTCTTTCTGAAATTGAGAATGATGGTGGATATGCAGGAAATGCCAGCTTAAACTTCAATATGGGAGATCTGGCAACAGTGAATGCCAATGCCTCTTATACCTCAGTTGGTTTCGGAAATATCGATTCAAAACCTGCAGAAAGAACACAGTCTACTCAATCTGCATTCAGCATCAATACGGCGATCAATGTAGATAAATTCCTTCCGGAAAAAACTGGGGTGAAAATTCCTTTAAACTATTCTTACTCGCAGACTATTGAAGATCCAAAGTACAATCCTCTGGATACCGACGTAGAATTCAATAAGGCACCGAACAAAGAGCAATTGAAAAAAGTAGCGAGAACCTATACTCAACAGAGAAGTATAGGAGTCGTTAACATGCATAAAGAAAGAGTAAATCCAAATAAAAAGCCTAAGTTTTATGATATTGAAAACGTATCAGTAACTGCTGTTTATAACGATGACTATTTCAGAGATATCTATACCAAGAGAAATTACAGACAGTATCTGAGAGGGTATATTGATTATAACTACACTTTTAAACCGTGGGTACTTAAGCCCTTCAACAAGATGATCAGTGATACGGCAAAATCGACAAAGTATCTGAGATGGGTAAAAGAATTCAATATTAATCCAATTCCTACAAGAATCTCTTTCAGAACTGAAATCGACAGAAACTACAACGAGCTTGAGTTCAGAAATGTGGAAGCAATCCTTAATGGTGATATGAACAGTAATTTCGATGCCATCAGAAACAGAAACTTCTTCTTTGGATGGCAGTATGGATTAGGATTCAACTTTACAAAATCATTAAAACTGGAAATCAATTCCGCAACCAGAACATTAAATGACAATCTGGATGTAAATTCGATGGACAGCAAATCGATTTTCGGAAATATATTCAGAGCAGGAAGGCCGGTATTGTATAATCACAGAGCACAGTTAAACTATAAGCTACCATTCCAATATTTGCCTTATCTGGATTTCATTGATGCAGAAGTAGGATACGGATTTACCTATAACTGGGCGGCGAGGTCTACGTCATTGCTTGGATTTACTGATCCTAATACAAATCAGACCGCAAGTTTAGGATCCGTTGGACAAAATACCAATGTGATTCAGGCAACAGCTTCTGCGGATCTTCCGAAGTTCTTTGGACAGTTTAACTATTTCAAAAATATTAATGCCAAACTTCAAAAACGCAGACAGGAGATGGACTCTCTGAATAATGTGTATGCGAAACAATGGGAGAAAAACAGATACCGATATAAAAAATATAAATTTAAGAATAAGCTTACTCCACTTCAAAGTGCTGCATTCTTCTTAACTTCCTTTAAACAGTTAAACGTAAGTTACAACGAAACGAATGGAACAGTACTTCCGGGATTAATATCAGCACCAAACTGGTATGGATACGGACAGACATTGGGAGGTCCGACACTGGGATTCCTTTTAGGTTCACAGGCAGATATCAGAAGAACCGTAATGGAAAACGGATGGGTGAGTAATTCAAATTATATGACAGATCCGTATGTAAGAATGTCGACCAAAGAGCTGAGAGCAGACCTACAGGTGATGCCTATGAATGACCTGAGAGTAGATCTTAATGTGTTGCATACCTTCAACAGTAACTTCTCGCATACAGGATTTAACTATACCAATGGTGGGGTTCCTGATACGGATTTTACATTTGCCAGCGAAATGATAACGTATTCCAATACTACGTCGCTTCTCAGCACGTCATTTAAAGATGGGCAGGCAGTTTACCAGGCGATCAGAGAAAATGCAAGAGTGCTTTCTCAACAATTGGGAGGTCCCGGGGCAGTATTGGATAATAACGGATTTGCAAAGCATTACAGCATTGGAAATGCCTATGTATTAATCCCAGCCTTTAGAGCAGCGATGGAAGGAAAATCTGTGTCACCTATGGGTAACCCTAAAAAAGCAGGATTCCCATTGCCAAACTGGAGAATTACGTATTCAGGATTAAAAAATATCCCGATCATCAGCGGGCAGTTCACAAAGTTCGATATCTTACATGCCTATACTGCTACGTATACAGCAACAGGTATTCAAAGCAATGTAGATTATCATGGTAATCCAGATGGATATTATCAAACAGTGGATGATGCCGGTAATGTGAAAAAAAATGATGGAGATAAGATTAACCCATATACATTCGCACAGGTGGGATATGTAGAATCTTTCTCACCGCTTATCGGAGTAGATGTTACCATGAGAAACAATATGCAGTTCGGAATACAGTACAACAGAACCAGAATGATGGTACTGGGATTGGTTAACCAGACTCTTACCGAAGATGCGAATACAGAATATGTAGTAAGACTGGGGTATATTGTCAGAAACTTCAGATTAGGAACAGCCAATATCAGAGGAAGAGGAACAAGAGGAAAAGGAAGTGATCTTAACATCAGAGGAGACATTTCATTAAGAGACAGTAAAACATCTATTATGAATATTCTGTTAAATGATGCCCAGGTTACAGGAGGACAGAGACTCATGAACATTAAACTTTCCGCAGATTACAATGTTTCCGAGAATCTGAATCTGAGAGTGTTCTACGAACAGATGACCTCAAAATATAAGATCTCCACAGCATTCCCGCTGTCTACGGTCAGAGCAGGTATCTCAGCCACATTTACATTCGGAGATTCCGGAGGTGGATTCTAAAAATAATACAAACGTAAAAGTCCTTCAGTTTTGAAGGACTTTTTTTATATCCAATATTTGAAGCTACTATATTTTTGAATACATTTGTACAAAATAAAAATTTAAAAATGAACACACCATCAGAATTAAAGTACACGAAAGATCACGAATGGATCAAGATCGAAGGTAACGTTGCTACAATCGGTATTACAGACTTCGCACAGGGAGAACTTGGAGATATCGTTTACGTTGATGTAGATACTGTAGATGATGATCTTAATGGAGGAGACGTTTTCGGAAGTGTAGAAGCAGTAAAAACTGTTTCAGACCTGTTCTTACCTATTTCAGGAAAAGTTATCGAGTTTAATTCAGAATTAGAAGATCAGCCTGAACTGTTAAATACAGATCCTTATGGAGACGGATGGATCATCAAATTGGAAATTGCTGATGGAGCAGATCAGTCAGAGTTACTTTCTGCAGATGATTACAAAGCGATCATTGGATAAGATTTCAAAAATATTTAGTAAGATACTGCCCATTTATTGGGCATTTCTTACTTATATGCTTCTCAAGCCGGGAGAAGAAAACCATGAATATTGGTTCATGTTCAGCGGTATCGACAAGGTTTTGCATGTAAGCATATTCGCAGCACTGGGTTTCTCTTTCATTGCTGCTTTTCCCAAAATAAAATTCTCATACTTTGTCCAGATCATCCTTATTTATGCTTTCCTTACAGAAATCCTGCAGGAAGAAATGGGACTGGGAAGATCGATGGAAACTTTAGATATCGTAGCAGATACCATTGGATGCTTATTAGGATATTATACCTATAAGTTATTAATCAAGCGTTTCTTTTAACACGCCTTACAAATCATCACGATTTTATATCCATTTTTTATTCTCTCTTCACCAGTACATTTAAGCTTTTTCATCCTCCAACTTTCCAACTCTCGAACTTTTTTCAGGAGCTATTTCCTGCTATCCATTCATACTCCTCGCGCCGAGGCTTTCCCACGCTGTCACCCTGAGCGAAGCCGAAGGGTCCCCCCACCAAAAAACCACCCACCCTCCGAAGCAAGCTGCGGTGTAACCATTACTATCAGGGCTAGGGTAGGAGTCGTTAATGATAAGTGGTGAATGATGAATGATGAGGTTCGGGTTATTGTGTTGCGAGTTTCGGGTTTCCAGATAGAAAAGGAACATTGGTATTGAATTTTCATATTGTAGATTTCTATGGAAACATATTATTGAGTATCAATCTCTATTCCTATTGTGTCATTCCGCAGGAATCCAAACTTCTTTACGAGAGTCTTAAAAGAAGCAAAATGCCAATATAATGTCTAAGGCCTTTTAGCCGTTAGTATTAGCCATGTCATACTGAGCTGAACCGAAGCATTGTAATTAATTACGGGTGTAGGAGCTAAACCTTATTACTCTATATAATATATAAATATACTCTTTAGCATTTCCATCCTTCCCATTCTATTATAATATAAATGTATACAATAAAGCAGGCCCCTCTTATCTGTGTAAATCTGCGAGATCTGTGGGCAATGATCATCCCCATACATAAAAAACAACAATCTCCCTTCATTATATAATATATAATCTTCCATCAATAGGAGCGGACTATAATCGTGAGCTTAATCGAAGAAAGCTTATAGCCTGGTCTCTACTATATAATATATACCCTATTTAATCCTTCCACACCTCAAACCCTCGCATCCCGCACCCCGAATCATACCTCTCTCCCCCTCAAACCCTCAAACACTCTCCCCCCCCCGATTCTCCAAACAAATGTTTAAAATTTTTCTCCCTGCCTTCCAGTCCTTTAGGAATAAATATCACTGTAATGTAAAATTTAT
>NZ_JCAIOM010000015.1:0-122461 GCF_059587025.1 Chryseobacterium sp. DZ-32 | reverse complement strand
AAAGAGTCCGGTAGAGTACCGAACTCTTTCATATAATAATATTGTTTAATTTTGTCTAAACTTTTGGGTGCAGTCTATTTTTTTGGGTGGGATTTTTTTGTTAAAACTGTTTCAATGAAGAAATGATCAGTAAAATATTTAAAGCAATTAACAAGCAATATATCAGCTTGAAGAGTATATGTTTATGAAAAATGACATAACTTGTTAACATAGTACCTATTAAATAAAAGTAAATAAAACTTTTCGCTTCCTGAGGCTTTATTTCAGATGCTGAAAACAAGTTTAAATTATGCGAAACATTGACTGACGTATCAGCATAAAAGATTCTTAAAATAAAAATAATGGTGACGCTTATGAGTAAAATTACTGCGTATGGTTTCATTAGCTAATAAAAATTTAATATGATCATTATTGTCCGATAAAAAGTATAAATACATTGAAAATATCAATATTTACATCATGAATTAACAGGTCGCTCCTCCGGAGCTATAATTTTAAAACAAATATGTTCTATTAACAGTTAGCTCCCAGTGGAGCTGGATTTGATCCCGTCGGGATCTGCTGTTAGTAGAAAAAAAGAAGTTCCCATAAAAACAAAGCTCCAGAGGAGCGACCTGCTAATTAAGTTTTAGGTTAATCGGACAAGAATGATTTTTAATTTACATTGTAAAAATAAAAATCTTCCGCAGAAAAAGCATTCAGGTTTTCCATAAAATCAAAATAAGCATTATAAATACCAGGATCTACAGTCAAATATGGATTAGATAGTGTATCGACAATAATGTATTCTATATCATGAAATGTATGCAGAATATTTTTTACCTGTAAAGCATATAGCTTTTCTATAAAAATCAGAGGATAATTCAGACAGATATATCCCACAGTTTTATTTCCCAAATTTAGAATAGCAATTTTTTCTGTTTCCTTTTCTATATCAGTGTGATAAGGAAATGAAAGCATCTCGATTACAGAACTGAAATCAGAATGTTTCCAGTAATTATTTGAGTGAACTGCTGCTTGTAAAGTTTCGGTGATATCCACTGTTAAATTTTGTATAAATAGTTGGGGAAGTAGTTATCTATAAGGATTTAAGTAAAATATTTTCACTAAATTTAAGTAAAATTACATCAAATGCAAATAGAAACAAGAAACCTGACCCTTCAGGATTATGATGAACTGGCGGAAACGATGAAAAGGGCCTACCCACAGATGTCGGAGTCTATATGGTCCAAAAAAAGTATTGATAAACTGACAAAAATATTCCCTAACGGACAAATTTGTATCACGGTTGACGGAAAACTCGCTGCTGTAGCGCTTTCCATTATCGTCAATTATGAAGAATTCGGGGACGATCATACCTATAGTGATATTACTGGAAATTATACATTCAATACACATACTTCCACAGGAAATGTCCTTTATGGAATTGAAGTTTTTGTAGATCCTGAGTTTCGTGAGTTACGTTTGGGAAGAAGGCTTTACGATGCACGAAAAGAACTTTGTGAGTTATTAAACCTGAAATCGATTATTCTTGGAGGCAGAATCCCCAATTATCACAAATACAGCCACGAACTTTCTGCAAGAAATTATATCCGAAAAGTAAGAGATAAGGAGATCTATGATCCGGTATTGTCTTTCCAGCTTTCCAATAATTTTCTTCCGATAAAAATCCTGAAAAAATATCTTCCGGAAGATGAAGCTTCCAGAGAAAATGCAGTTCTTTTGCAATGGAACAACATTTATTACAGCAGAAAACCGAATACCATGCAGGACAGCATTATCCGTCTCGGATTGGTGCAATGGCAGATGAGGCATTTTAAAGATATTGAAGCTTTTTACGAGCAGGTAGAATTCTTTGTAAACGTAATGGGAGATTACAAATCTGATTTTGTCCTTTTCCCGGAGCTGTTCAACACGCCATTGCTGGCACCCTTCAATAATCTTTCCGAAAGGGACAGTATGATAGAGCTGGCTAAGCTGACAGAGGAAATCAAAGAAAAAATTTCAGAGCTGGCCATCAGTTACAACGTCAATATTATTTCGGGAAGCATGCCTGTTTTTGAAAATAATGAACTGTACAACGTAAGCTATCTTCTTCACCGTGACGGCCGTATGGATGAATACAGAAAAATTCATATTACTCCGAACGAAAAGAGATATTATGGAATGAAAGGCGGAAATGAAATCAAAGTTTTTGATACCGACTGCGGAAAAATAGGTCTTGTCATCTGCTATGACGTGGAATTTCCGGAGTTACCAAGAATTCTGGCTGATCAGGGAATGAAAATTCTGTTTGTTCCTTATCTTACAGACACTCAGAATGCCTACATGAGAGTACGCCACTGTGCCGCAGCAAGAGCCATTGAAAACGAATGCTACGTTGCCATTGCCGGTTGTGTAGGAAACCTTCCGAAGGTTAATAATATGGATATTCAGTTCGGACAGGCTGCCGTATTTACCCCTTCCGATTTTGCCTTCCCATCCAATGCCGTGAAAGGAGAAGCAACTCCCAATACGGAAATGACCCTGATTGTGGATGTAGATCTGAACCTCCTGAAAGATCTCCATCATAACGGTTCTGTTCAGGTTATGAAAGACCGAAGAAAAGACCTTTACGAAACTTATCTTAAATAATAAAACTTCGGGGCGGCTCCATAGGAGCCGCCCCGAAGTTTTAAGTATTAACACAAACTGAATTATCCTTTTTTAACAGATTCCCTGATTAAATCCTGGTTATTTTTATACACTTCATATTGCTCAGGACTTAGTATCTTTTTAAAATCTTTATCCAGTGCTTTAAAATCACTGATGATAACCTTTTTTGCCTTATTGCTGTCAGCATCTTCAGGACCTGCATTTTTCTTGTTGAGACGCTTTCCAAAATCTTTCTGAACCTTCTGTACTCCTTTAAAGTTGATCTCATAGGCCTGCTCAACCTGTCTTTCAGTCAGATCCAGAATAGGGATCATAATCAATGTTCTGAAAAGAGCAATCTTTTCTGCTCTGTCTTGTTTTACAATTGCCATCTGCTCAGGAGTCAGGATCTGTTCCATCGCCTGGTGACGTTGGGCAATGATGCTTACAAATTCGTCAGCAATAATTTTGTTGTTTTCAGGGCTGTTATTGTTACCGGCTTTGTTATCAAGAGCAATAAGTGCATCTGCTGTAGTATTATTGATCTCTGCAACTTTATTCACCTGCGACTCTGTAAGTCCCAAATAACTCATTTCTTTTGTGGCTACTTCGGCAATGGAATGAGCTGATGCTACCTGAGCTTTTATTTGTGTTGTAAACAGAACTGCTGATACAATAAGACCAGCTGAAATAATTTTTTTTAACATAGTGTTGTATTTAAATATTATAAATTTTTTTTGTTCTTCCAGATAGAAATAATGTGCCAGAAATTGAGGTACGTAGGCATTTTTTAGGGCAAAAAAAATACCCGAAGAATATTTCTTCGGGTACTGTATAATTCTGTATAAAATCTGATCTTACATATACTGAGGGCATACTACAGCAGGGCAGATCAGTCCAGGACATTTTGGTCTTCCGTCTGTAGGGCAGCATTGGTTTGAGCAGTTTCCGATAATAATTCCGTTTCCTGCAATTCCTTTTAATTGCTCTCTTGAAAGTTTGTTGTTGCGTAAATTTTTCATGTTCTAATATTTTTGATTTGTTTTAATTTGTACATTGTAAATATATTAATTTTTACAATATATGATGTGTTTTTATTGATATTGGTGTATTTTATTCTTTAAAATACTGATTATGTGTTGTTATTTTTAATTTTATTTGTTGGCGTTGTTGTCATAATTGTTTTCATAAAGGAACAATTTTTGGAGTAAATTGCACCTACTATTGATACACTATGTTTGATAAACCTCAAAGAAAACTGAAAAGATCCGCAAGACTGATTTCCGTACTCAGTAAATATGGATTCAAAGATCTTCTGGCCAGAATGAACGGAAATAAGCAGGAAGAAGCTTCCGGTCATTCAGATGAAATCATCTCAAAAGGAACCGTTTACGAAAGAATCAGACTGGCTCTTGAAGAGCTGGGGCCTACCTTTGTAAAATTGGGTCAGACATTCAGTAACAGGGAAGATTTATTGCCGCCGGAAATGATCCAGGAACTGCAGAAACTTCAGGACAAAGTGGAAACAGTAGATATGAATGTGGAGGAAGCACTGGAAAGTGAATTTAATATTTCCGTGAAAGATTATTTCCGTGAAATTCAGAAAAAGCCTTTGGCTACAGCTTCCATTGCTCAGGTTTATAAAGCTGTTCTGCTGGATGGCAGTCCGGTAATTTTAAAGTTGAGAAAACCTGATGTCCAGTCTGTCATTGAAGATGATTTACTGTTGATTAAAGATATTGAAAAGCTGATATCCACTTATTCGGAGATAGGAGAAAAACTCAATCTGAAACAGGCCATTTCTACCTTTGAAAAATCTTTACTGGAAGAAGTTTCTTTGATTAATGAAAAAAACAATATCCAGCAGTTCCGTCTGAATTTTAAGAACAATAAAGAAACATACGTTCCTAAAGTGTACGAAGAATTTTCCAACAACAATATTCTTTGTATGGAATTTATTGATGGAATCAAAGTAACCGATAAATCTGTTCTTTTGGCCAATGATATCGATCCTGTAAAGGTTTCAGAAACAGGATTGAGACTCTTTGTATCGCAGATTTTAGATTATGGATTTTTCCATGCCGATCCTCATGCCGGAAATATTCTGGTAAAAAAAGACGGCAGAATTGTTTTCATTGATTTCGGAGCAGTAGGGAAAATTCAGCCTAATGATAAAGAAATTCTTGAAAATCTTATTGTCAGTTTTGTTGCTAAAAATTCGCATAAAATAGTCCGTTCACTCAAAAAAATGGCCATAAGCTATGAAATTCCGGACGAAAGAAGGTTTGAAAATGATGTGGATGATATTCTGAATTTTGTTCACAGCTCGTCATTACAGGATATCAATGTACAGGTGATTATCAACAAGATGAAGGATATACTGAAAGACAACAGGCTTTATATGCCGGATTATTTCTATCTTCTGTTCAAAGGAATCAGTCTGATAGAAGGAGTGGGAAGGAGCATTAATCCTGATCTTGATATTGTTAAAAGTCTTCACCCTTACACCAAAAAGATTTTCACCAAGAAAATCAGTCCTAAAAATCTTTTGAAAACAGGGATGGACCGTATGATGAATTTCACGGATAATGTAGATGAAATTCCGAAAGAACTTCGTTCCGTTCTTCAAAAACTAGATGAAAATAAATTTACGGTTTCCAGCGAAATCAAAAATATAGAGAAGACCAACCAGCTCATCAAATCCAGTGTCATCAATCTGATTCTGGCCATGGTTTTAGGAGCGAATATCATTGCCACGGCTATCGTGTTTTCCTCAGAATCCGGACCAAGAATCGGAGAACTGTCGTTAGTTGCAGTTTTAGGTTTTATTTTTTCAATTCTTTTAGTCATTATCCTTCTGCTAAGAGTAACCAGAAAATAAAATGGAAGTTGACTTTGAACCCGAAGAATGTATAAACGCTAATCCCGCCACCCCGTAACCCGTAACCCGAATCCCGCCACCCTGTATTTAAACCAAAAACAATGAAAATACTTATTATAACATCCATTACCTTATTCAGCACACTTTGTATGGCTCAACAAGGAAATGAAGAGAAGCTTCAGGGAGATTTTGACGGAAACGGAACAAAAGAATACGCTTACACAAAAGTCAGCGACTGTGGCGACGAATGTGAAGGAAAGTGTGAAACCACCATTTATTTCAGCGATAAAAATATACAGCCGATCACCATTACTCCTGCAAACCAGGGAAGTTTGTATAATTTAGGAGATCTTAATGGTGACGGAAAAGAAGAGATCGGCTTTTATCCCAATTGGTGCACCAGCTGCTGGCATCCGTTCTATGTGTATACATTAGGTAAAACGGGTTGGAAGCCATTATTGCCTTCTATCTCAACCCATTGTAATCAGTGGGAAGATGATCAGTTTCCTATTAAAAAAGATCCGAAAAAGAAAGGATATGTTATTGTTACCTCCAGCAAATGGGAAGATGATGACATTAATATCAGTAGTAAAAGTGTAAAAGTGAATTGATTACAATCGCTTGAGGCTGGAAGAGGGAAGGAAATGACCTGTATTAATATATTGATCTGTTTCATTATGCATTCAAAAAATTAAAAGAACGTTTGATAATCTTCCAGCTTAAGACTTCGTGCTTCCATACTACAAAATTAAATACCTATCTTTGCAAAATGGAAAAACTCACTTTTGCGGATTTTGACCTTCCGGTTAAAATTCTCGATGTTTTAGCGGATCTGGAATTATTTGAACCTACTCCAATTCAGGAGAAGAGCTTAAAGCCTATACTTTCGGGAAGAGATGTAATGGGAATTGCGCAGACAGGAACCGGGAAAACATTAGCTTATCTTTTACCTGTTCTTAAAACATGGAAATACAGCAAGACCGGAAATCCAACTGTTTTGGTGCTTGTTCCTACAAGAGAACTGGTGGTACAGGTAACAGAAATCCTTGAAAAACTGACAGAAAATATTACGGCAAGAGTAATCGGAATATACGGTGGAAAAAATATCAATACTCAAAAACTATTGTTTAATGATGGCTGTGATATTCTGGTAGGAACACCGGGACGAGTGATGGATCTTTCCATAGACAACGCGATTTCTCTGAAAGAGGTTCAGAAACTGATCATCGATGAGTTTGACGAGATGCTTAATCTTGGTTTCAGACCACAGCTTACCCACATTTTTGAAATGATGAAGGAGAAGAGACAGAATATTCTTTTCTCTGCAACCATGACGGAAGCGGTAGATGAAATGCTGGATGTTTATTTTGCCAATCCGATTGAAATTTCATTGGCTAAATCAGGAACACCACTTGAGAAAATCGAGCAGATTGGTTACAAAGTAGAAAACTTTAATACCAAGATCAATTTACTGGAGCATTTGCTTAAAAGTGATGCAGACATGTCCAAAGTACTGATCTTCAATAACAATAAAAGACATGCAGACCTTCTCTTTACTAAAATCGATGAGCTTTTCCCTGAACAGTTTGATGTGATTCATTCCAATAAATCGCAGAATTACAGACTGAAAGCGATGAAGAGGTTTGAGAATGAAGAGATCAGAGGTTTGATTACCACAGATGTCATGGCAAGAGGTCTGGATATCTCGAACATTACACACGTCATCAATTTTGAAACGCCTGATATTCCGGAGCAGTATATCCACAGAATCGGTAGAACAGGTAGAGCAGACAAAGAAGGGAAAGCTTTGGTTTTTGTAACGAAAAAAGAAGAACCTTTGCTTCTTGATATTGAGCTGTTGATGGATAAGGAATTGAAATTTAATGAATTCCCTGAGGAAGTTAAAATCAATCCTAAAAAGATTGCTGCCGAAGAAGATCAGGTAGTCATGAAAAATCCTGTACAGGTAAAACTGAACGAAGGAGGAGGAGCTTTCCACGAGAAAAAAGCTAAAAATACCAAAGAAAACTGGGGTGGACCTTCCAAAAGAAAAGCACCTAAGAAATTTGGAGCCAACAGAGCGCAGCAGAAAGCAATTTCGAAATCGAAAAGAAAGAAATAAAATAAAAAAACGATTCCCATTTCAGGAATCGTTTTTTATTTTTAATCGAATTTGATATTATTGTTTTTATCATGGATTGAGTTTACTTCATATAAGGAGTGATCACCTTAGCCCAGATTTTATATCCTTCCGGCTTAAAATGAAGCATGTCTTCCACAAAAATATCTTTTCTTACATTTCCATTAGCATCTTCCATTGCTTTGGTAACATCAATAAATTCCGCGTTTGGTTCCTTTTTCATAAAAGCAGCAATTTTTTTGTTGGCAACCTTCATCTGCGGCCAGATCACTTCTCGGCTCGGCGAATATTTGATGGAGATATAATCTACTTCAATATCAGGAAACCTCTCACGGATTTTTTTGTAAAAAGCTTTGAATCGGTCAACAACTACTTTGGCTTTTAGCTTATGATTATCTGCAAAATCATTTTCGCCACAGTAAATAATGATCTGTTTGGGCTGATAAGGCGCTAAAAGGTCATTCGAAAAATCATTAAGATCTGTAAGTCTTGATCCTCCAAACCCTCTGTTGATAATGGTTTTACCAGGAAAATAATCTGCTACATCAGTCCATTTGGTGAATGATGAACTTCCAATAAATAAAATAGCATCCTTTTGAGGCGGGTTTTGCTGGTCCAGCTTTTTAAATTCCTGAATGTCCTGCCAGAACATCGGTTTTTTCTCCTGAGAAAAAGCAATAGCAAAATACAGCAATAGAAATGCTGATAGAATCTTCTTCATTATATTCAGTTTTAAATTAGATATAAAAGTAATAAAAAACTCCCGATTAGCGGGAGTTATAATTTATCTTTTGTAGGTAACGTAAGGGACATCCGGTATTTTATCTCCATCCATATCAAAGATTCCTGACTGCTGGGCAAGTTTAAGATCTTTGGCTGTCAGAATATCAATTCTGTAGTTTACTGATCCTTCATCACCAAGTTTAATTCCAATGATTTTTGAATCGGCATCGTAGGTAAATGTTCCTTCAGTTTTTGGCGATGGGGTACAGTCTGCACCTTCTCCCGTATACGCTGTATAGCTTACATAATAATCTGTTCTGAAGAAAAGAGTATTTTTAGCTGCACATCCTGTTAAAGTTTCAGTATAGAGCACTGTTTTATTATCTTTTCCGGAAATTACTTCCCTTTTAACTTCCTTCCAATCTCCCTTCATGATTTCCATATCATAAGCTTCGAGATTGTCATCTTTACAAGAAGTAAGTGCCAAGGCAGAAAAGGCAAATAAAAGTAGCTGTTTTTTCATTTTCACAAATTTAAGAATATGCTAAAATATAAATAAATTTGAAATATCTGTAATGAAATAGTGAATTTTTAAACGAATGTTTGTAAATTAAATAATTTTATAGAGGTTGCAATACGGGATGCGAGTTTCGGGTTATATATTTTCAAACTGAAAATGAAGATAAGCGCTTCATCCGAATCTTGAAACAGCATAGCTCAAACCTCGTACCCCGAATCCCTTAATAGCTCATCTCTACAATCTTATAAGCATCCTGCGGAGTCAGTTTTTTATATTCTCCAAGGCCTAGCCACTTTCTGTCTGTAAAGGCTTTTTCAACCTTTTCAGCGGTTCCTTTAAAGTCCTCCGTATATTCGGAAAGCCTGGTTTTGATATGAAGACTGTGGAAGAATTCTTCCAGCTTTTTAATGCCCAGTTCAGCTTTTTCCTCTACACTTCCGTCTTTGATTCCCCAAACTCTTTCAGCGTACTGAGCCAGTTTTCCTTTTTTATCTTCAAAGTTGTAACGGTAATGCGATGGAGCAATGATTGCCAGTGTTCTTGCGTGATCAATTCCGAAATAAGCGGTCAGCTCATGTCCCATTGCATGCACGGCCCAGTCTGTAATAACTCCTTTCTGGATCAGTCCGTTTAACGCCATTGTACAACACCACATAAAGTTTCCTGCAGCATCATAGTTGAAATCATCAGCCAATACTTTTGGAGCCGTTTCCTGCAGGCTGATCAGGATGCTTTCTGCAATTCTTTCCTGAAGGTCGGCAGAAGAAGGAGCGGTCATATATTGTTCCAATACGTGAGTATAGGCATCTGTGATTCCGTTAACAATCTGATTTTTTGGAATAGATCTGATTACTTCCGGATCCAGTACAGAAAATTGTGGGAAAAGTCCCGGTCCTCCTGAAGATAATTTCTCATGGGTTTCCCTTCTTGAGATGACATATCCGGAATTCATTTCTGATCCCGTTGCAGGCAGTGTTAAAATACTTCCGAAAGGCATTCCTTCCCCTTCAAATGTTCTTACCGACTTTCTCAGGATATCCCATGGCTCACCGTCATAATTGGCTGCTGCAGAAAGGAATTTTGTGCCGTCAATCACAGATCCACCGCCTACAGCAAGAAGGTAAGTTATGTTTTTCTCTTTAATAAAGCTTAAAGCATTGATCAGAACTTCATATTCTGGGTTGGCAGGAACTCCGCCAAACTCGTATAATTCATGATCTTTTAAAGCTTCTTTTACCTGATCGTAAACACCATTGTTTTTGATGCTTCCGCCACCGTAAATCATTAATATTCTTGCGTCTTGAGGAATTTCTTTGGAAATTTTAGCGATTTCGCCTTTCCCGAAAAGTATTTTTGTTGGGTTTTTAAACTCGAAATTAAGCATTGTTCTATATTTATTTTAAGTCAAATTTACGGAATGAAAAAAGAAAAGTAGGTTAATGAAATTTTAAAATTGCTATTATTCCATTTTATGAAAGCTATTGCTTTTAGCTTTTCCGATTCCTATTTCCGATTCTCTTGTAACATTTATTTATATCTAAGAAGAAAGAAAGGCCTTTGCTCTTTTTATAAAACCTTCCTTATCCTTTTTAATCTGGTCCAGCAATTTTTTCCGGTCATCAGGAATCGTAAGATACTGCTCACCCCAAAGATTGATTTCAACGATTACGGGAATAAGGTCAATTCCTTTCTGAGTCAGAAAATAAAGAATTTTCAGCTTACTGTCCGGATGGCCTTTTTTATCAATGATTCCATTGTCCAACAGGTTTTGAAGTCTTGCAGCCAGAATATTCGTTGCAATTTTTTCATCAGCCTTAAGGAAGTCTCCGTAAGTACATTCCTTTTTCAGCATGAGATCTCTTATGATCAACAGAGACCATTTGTCTCCCCACATTTCAAGTGAGCAGCTGATGGGGCAGTCTGATCTTTTTTTACTCATTTTGTTAATTTAAAAATAATACTTGCAAATTGAAAGTGTTTGATTTAAATTTGCTTTTGTTTTGCAAGTAAATTTAATCATAAAAAATTAATAAATCAAATGGATCATTATGACATTGCCGTAATCGGCTCAGGACCCGGCGGATATGTAGCGGCGATACGAAGCGCCCAGCTGGGATATAAAACTGTGATTATCGAGAAATATGATACTCTGGGAGGAGCATGTACCAATGTGGGCTGTATTCCGACTAAAGCTTTATTGGACAGTACACATCATTATTCAGAAGCACAGCATCAATTCAATGAACATGGGATTAAGCTGGATCATATAGAACTGGATTTTTCTCAGATGTACAGAAGAAAAGCAGATGTAGTTTCAAAAAATACAGGAGGCCTGAATTTTTTAATGAGTAAAAATAATATTACAAGATTACAGGGAACGGCTGGATTTATCAATAATTCTATCATCAGAGTTGTAAACGGATCTGAAGTTAAAGAAATAACGGCCCGATATTATATCATTGCTACAGGCTCAAAACCATCAACTATTCCAGGAGTAGAGATTGATAAAAAAAGAATTATTACGTCTACAGAAGCATTGTCATTAAAGGAAAAACCGGAATCTATGGTAATCATAGGCGGGGGAGTAATCGGGGTGGAAATGGCTTCTATTTTCAACCGCATCGGAACGAAAGTCACTATCCTTGAATATGCTGATCATCTGATCGCTGCTATGGACCATGAATTGGGGAAAAGTCTTCAGAAAATCCTGAAAAAAGGAGGAATTGATATCCGGCTTAATCATGCGGTGTATAAAACCGAGAATACCGGATCTGCTGCTAAAGTGTTTTTTAAAGATAACAACGGAACAGAAGGTGAGCTGGAAGCAGATTATGTATTGGTAGCGGTGGGAAGAAGCCCTTATGTAAAAGGTCTTGATCTTGAAAATACTGATGTACAGCTGGATGAGAGAGGGTTTATTAAAGTGGATGAAAACAGCCGGACTTCCGCATCCAATATCTATGCGATTGGTGATGTTATTGGTGGTGCAATGCTGGCTCACAAAGCTGAGGAAGAAGGTGTTTTTGTAATTGAAACCATTAACGGGCAAAAACGTCATATTCATTATAACCGTATTCCTTCAGTGGTGTATACCTGGCCGGAAGTAGCTTCAGTAGGCTATACCGAAGAATATCTGAAACAAAATAATATCGCATATAATGTAGGGAAATTTCCATTTTCTGCCAGTGCAAGAGCCCGCGCTTCAATGGATATGGAAGGTTTTGCGAAAGTTTTGGTGGATCCGAAATATGGCGAAGTGCTGGGTGTTCACATCATTGGAGCCAGAGCTGCCGATTTGATTGCACAGGGGGTCATAGCTCAGGAATATGAAGTGACCGCCGAGGATATGTTCCGTATTTCCTATGCGCATCCAACCTATTCTGAAACGTTGAAGGAAGCTTACCTGATTGCATCTGGGCAGGGAGCTATTAATATATAAGAAATTAAACCATTAAGGTTAATGAAGACAATAAGAATAATTAAGATCCATCTTTGATGGAAGATAAAGCGGATCGCTGAAAAATAGCTTAGCTATTCCTTAACTTTCTTATCAACTTAAAAAATCTTAATGGTTTATTTGCATTTTCAAAAGAATCACAAAGAATTACAGTTTTCATCCTTCGCATACACGCCATTGCTTTTTGCCTCCAGTTTTCCTGTTTTTCTGTTGATTTTAACCCAAAAAGATTCTTTCACAGCCGGACAACCCTTAGATTGCATAAGGTACATTGAAATATGACGGTCTTCAATTTTATATGATCCGGTAAATCGGTTACTTGTATCCACCGAATACCCATATGTTTTTGCCAGTAAAATAGCTTCAGGAAGATTTTCTACCGTTCCGATAAAATCTCTCAGCTGCTGCTCATTGGAAAAATAAACTGATCTTTCATTCTTACACGCCAGAATGTATGAAAAACAGTTGTTCCCGATACATTTCTGGAAAAAGCCTCTTTCTGGAACAGGTTCATTGATCGTCATAAAATCAGGAGCCTGGCTTTCATAGATAATTGCTTTTTCATAATCCATATCATTGCTGAGAACACTCCAGTAAGCATACTCTTTATCAGGAATAATGAAAGGGTAGAGGTATTCTGCAGTATCAAGAATATCAGGAATTTTTTTATAATCATCGGGAACCTTGATCTGGCTGTAAAGCAGATTGGAGAGAATCAGGAAAAATGTGATGATTACTTTCATAGAGAGTGGGTTTCCGGTGCAAATGTAAGAAAGAGAATTATTCCAGTACAATTTTATAATATCCTTTTTCAGCAGTTACATCAATATCTATACCTGTAAAAGTCAGTTTATTGATCTGATAACCATCACAGCCTCCATTAAACTCCGATGACTGGATGGAAAAGTCAATGTCTTTAATATTAGAATAAAATTTATAATTTTTTGTTCCGTTATAGGCACCTACATTTTCTAAAAGAACTTTGTCATCGGATGTTTTGGATAATTGTACACTGACATTATTTTCATCCTGAACGGAATAGGTCGTCAATTTTCCCTTGGTGATAAGATTTTCATTATTGGAATTGACGAACTCAAAAATGACAGGTAATGGTGCATTGTAACAATCTTTTTCACAAGAGATGAACAGAAGGGTAATAAGTAAGAAAGTCAATATTTTTTTCATGGATCATGGATAGCGTTAACAGTAAAGTTAATCAAAATTATATTAATCCTGAATGAGTAAAACGGATTTCTATGTTTTTAAACCTGTACAATATTTCATGGTTAATCGTTCGTTTATTCTGAAAAGTATCTATAAAATGTAAATATGTTTTTTTGATTTTCGTCTTTAATTTTTGCCATTTGTCAACGCAACTAATTTGAAAATCGCTTACATTTGTTAGTATGATACATGACCAACGCGCAGAAAAATTCAGGCAGATTGTGGAAAATAAGTTCCAGATCTATAATTCATTATTTATGAGCCTGCCTTATGATAAAATGACGAATATCGGAATGCTGCTTCCATTTCTTTATGAGGAAAGCAGGACCGGCTATGAAGCAGGAAAAACTCCTGAAAATATCGTCGAAGAATTTTTTAAAAACCATACCGATCTCCAGACGGAAGAGCAGAAACTTGAACTGCTTTTCAAGATCATACAATATATAGAAAGACAGGTCGTTTTGTTTGACAGTATTGAGGATGCTGCATTTCCTAATCTTCATTCAGAAAGTGATAATGGAACAGTAACCAATCTTTTTGAACGTTCTTTTCAGGATCATAAAATTGAAAAAGTACGCGAGAAATTAAAAGACTTTAGCGTTAAAGTCGTATTTACGGCACACCCGACTCAGTTTTATCCAAGTTCGGTACAAAGAATTATTCAGGATTTGAGAGGGGCTATTACCAGTGATTCGGTGACGCAGATTGATATGCTTCTTCAGCAGCTGGGGAAAACTCCTTTTGTCAATAAAGAAAAACCTACTCCGATAGATGAAGCGCTGAGCATTATTTCTTACCTGAGATATGTATATTATGATACCATTGGCGAATTGTTTACGAAGATCAAAAAGACTTTCGGAAACGGTCATTTTCATCTTCATGAAGATATTATCCAGCTTGGTTTCTGGCCGGGAGGAGACAGGGACGGAAATCCTTTTGTAACTGCGGAAGTAACGAGAAGAGTAGCGGAAGAACTTCGTTCAGCGATTCTGAAATCATACTACAGTCATTTGAAATTTATCAGGAGAAGATTGAGTTTCAGAGGTGTTTCTGAAGTTTTAACCCAATTAAGTGAAGAATTGTATGCAGCCATTTTTGACGGAAAGAGCATTAAAGCAGAAGATATTTTAAATAAAGCCGATGAGGCAGAAAAAATACTGGTCAACGAGCATAACTCTTTGTTTTTAGATCTTTTGGTGAATTTCAGGGATCGTGTGATGATCTTCGGAACTCACTTTGCAACGCTGGATATCCGCCAGGACAGCAGAATTCACCAGAAAGTTATTGATGAGGTTTATGCGAAAGTATACGGAAATGAAGAGGCTGATTACGAACAGAAATTCAATAAGCTTATTCAGATTTCAGAAACGGTAGCTGCTGAAGATTTTGAAGACATTGTGAAAGATACTTTGTTAACGGTTTCACAGGTTAAGGATATCCAGCGTCTGAACGGATTAAGAGGAATGAACCGCTATATTATTTCCAATTCTGATGCCGTAAAAGATGTTATGAATGTATATGCCTTCTTTAAAATCTGCGGTTATAAAGATGAAAATATCAATATGGATATTGTTCCGCTTTTTGAAACCATGGAAGGGCTTGCCAATGCAGAAAATGTAATGAATGAGCTGTATCATAATCCTGTTTATAAAAAGCATCTTGAAAAAAGAGGGAATCAGCAGACGATCATGCTTGGATTCTCTGATGGAACCAAAGACGGAGGTTATTTAAAAGCCAACTGGGAAATTTATAAAGCCAAAGAAGTACTGACAAAACTTTCCGAGCAGAATAATATCAAAGTCGTATTTTTCGATGGCAGAGGAGGACCGCCGGCAAGAGGAGGTGGAAAAACCCACGATTTCTATGCTTCCCAGGGGAAAACGATTGCCAATAATAAGATTGAATTAACCATTCAGGGGCAGACGATTACCAGTATTTTTGGAAACAAAGAGCAGGCAAAATACAACTTTGAACAGCTTCTGACCGCTGGTGTTGAAAATGACGTATTCAAAAATTCCAAAAAAGAACTTACTGAAAAAGAAAGAGCTTTGATTATTGAGTTGGCGGATATCAGCTATAAAAAATATTCAGATCTGAAAGCGCACCCTATGTTTGTTCCTTACCTTCAGGAAATGAGTACACTGGAATACTACGGAAAAACGAATATCGGAAGCCGTCCATCCAAAAGGGGAAATGGCAGCGAACTGAAATTTGAAGATCTGAGAGCCATTCCGTTTGTAGGATCATGGTCGCAACTGAAGCAAAACGTACCAGGGTTCTTCGGTTTTGGATATGCGATGCAAAAGATGAAAGAACAGGGGAGATTTGAAGAAGTAAGAGAGCTATATAAAGGTTCAGATTTCTTTAAAACTTTAGTTCTGAACTCCATGATGAGTATGAACAAGTCTTACTTTCCATTGACTTACTATATCAAAAATAATCCGAAGTTCGGTGCTTTCTGGAATGTCCTTTTTGATGAATATGAGCTTTCCAGAGACATTATGCTGGAACTGACAGGATTTAAAATGCTTCAGGAAGAAGACCCACTTTCCAGAAAATCGGTGAAGATCCGTGAAAAGATTGTACTTCCGTTGTTAAGTATTCAGCAATATGCCTTAATGAAAATTCAGAAAGGGGAAGGGAACAAAGAAGCTTATGAAAAGCTGGTGACCCGTTCTTTATTTGGGAATATTAATGCCAGCAGAAACTCGGCATAAGCTATTTTTTAAATAAGAATGATCATAACGGAATGATAATCAATATAAATAGAAACGGGCTTTAGCCCGTTTTTTTATTATAAACCATTCAATGAGTTTTAGCTCAAACTTATTTTTATGTTGTAATACGACACAAAATAGTAATATATCTCCCACAGATTGCACAAATATTTATGTTGTAATCAATCTGCACAATCTGAGGGAAACAAAAATTACTCTTTTAAGAATTTTTCGTAGAAAACCTTGTCCTTCATCTGAATCTTCAGATAATAAGTTCCTTTGGAAAAATCTTCCACTTTTATAGATTTCTGATTGTTGCTTTTCCTGATGAGTCTTCCAAGGTTATCATATATTTCTAACGATTCCACTTCTTGCTCTGATGCAATATTCAGGATGCTTTTTGCTGGATTCGGGAATATGGAGAACCTGTCTTTTTTTATAGTCTCAGAGGTATTCAGAACGAGATTATATAAACTTCCGAAATTAAGAATACCATATCCCATCTGATCGGTATGGGCAGGATATAGTGAAGCCGTTTGTCTCAGTTTTGCTCTCATCTGCTCTCTGTTCATCGCTGGGAATGCCTGAATAAGACATGCAACACCGCCGGCAGCAATAGGAGTAGCAATTGAAGTTCCATTCACGATTAAGGTAGCATTATCATAAACGGTTGTCGTACCGGTTCCCTGGGTACTTCCGTCCGGTTTTACCACCCCGAGAGCATTAGGTCCGAAAGAAGAAAAAGCTGAAGCATTTCCGGCTGAATCTACAGATCCGATAGAAAATACTTTAGCGTTATCAGCCGGTGTCATAAGGTAATGCCACGGCTGTTGTCCGGCGTTACCGGCAGCGGCAAGGACAAAAATACCTTTTTCAGCAGCAATACCGGCTCCGCGGGCAATGAAGGACGTGTTACCATCCATATTGGCATACGTATAATTGTAACGGCTTTCATCAAAAACATTATACCCCAATGATGAGGTGATAATGTCAACCCCTTTACGGTCTGCTTCCTCAGCTGCCTCAATCCAGTATAGCTCTTCTTCGGGAATTTCTACAGCCGCATTTTCACTGCGGTAAAGATAAAAATCAGCATCCGGTGCCGCTCCTACAAAAACATTCTGCAGATATCCTCCTATAACTCCTAACACGACAGAGCCATGTGTGCTGAGTGAAGTATTATAAATATCTCCGGTTTTGGTAACAAAATCATAGGAAGCTTTGATGTGATTATTGGTCCATAATCTTGCAAAAGCAGTTCCTGTATTCACGGTTGGGAATCCGGCATCAATTACCGCAATGGAAACTCCTGTGCCTGTATAGCCTGCCAGATGAAGCGGCCGGATATTGACCTGATCAATTTGTCCGGCTCCTGAACCATAATTGAAGTTAGTAAGTGTTTTATGGATACCTGCATCATCTTCCCATTTTCCCGGTGCTGTTTTCACGGTAGTAGAACTGTTTCTGGCAAAACTTTCAACAGACAAAACATAAGATTGAGCCTGTAATAAAGTTTTTTGTGCCGGAGTGGCATTTACTGCAGCTCCGTTAAGCCATTTTGAATAATCG
Organism: Chryseobacterium sp. DZ-32; assembly: GCF_059587025.1. Classification (NCBI taxonomy): domain Bacteria; kingdom Pseudomonadati; phylum Bacteroidota; class Flavobacteriia; order Flavobacteriales; family Weeksellaceae; genus Chryseobacterium; species Chryseobacterium sp. DZ-32. The sequence continues at coordinate 104,596 of NZ_JCAIOM010000015.1, read as the reverse complement.
GTCACAACAAATCCCAGATTTTGAAGATTCTGAAGGTAAGACTGTTCAATAGGGGCATCCTGATCATTAAGCGGAATTCCCAGTGCAGTACGCCTGTTGAGTGATTTCTGGCTGAGTTCTGACAACGGATTTGCATAAAAAGCAGCTTTATTAGGCTTATCCGTGAAGTAAACAAAAACGAGCTCCGTTTGTGCGGAAACGGTCAGGTAACCTGTTAGGAAACAAAAGAGTAAAAGTTTTTTCATAAAATTTATTTGTATAAAGATAAAAACAAAATCAATAAAATTTTTGATAGGATTTTAAATTCCTTATTTTTACAGAAATATTTAGTATATGAAAAAAATTCAGATGGTTGATTTGCAAAGTCAGTATTACAAAATAAAGAATGATGTAGACAATGCAGTTTTGAATGTAATGGATTCTGCGGCATTTATTAACGGTCCTGAAGTAAAGTCTTTCCAGAATGAATTGGAGTCTTATTTAGACGTAAAACATGTGATTCCGTGTGCCAATGGTACAGATGCATTACAGATTGCCCTGATGGCTTTGGATCTGAAAGAAGGAGACGAAATTATCACGGCTGATTTTACTTTTGCTGCAACAGTAGAAGTAATTCATTTGCTTAAATTAAAGTCTGTATTGGTAGATGTAGATTATGATACATTCACCATCTCTACTGAACAGATTAAAAAAGCAATTACGCCCAAAACAAAAGCAATTATTCCGGTACATATTTTCGGACAGTGTGCCAATATGGAAGAAATTTTAAAAATTGCTGAAGAACATAATTTATATGTTATTGAAGATAATGCCCAGGCAATCGGTTCAGAATATACTTTCTCCGACGGAACAGTAAAACAGGCAGGAACAATGGCAACAGTGGGAACAACTTCTTTCTTTCCTTCCAAAAACCTGGGATGCTACGGAGACGGAGGTGCTATTTTTACCAATAATGATGAATTAGCTCACCGTTTAAGAGGAATTGTAAACCACGGAATGTATGAAAGATATTATCATGACGAGGTAGGGGTAAACTCACGTCTGGACAGCATTCAGGCAGCAGTTTTAAGAAAAAAACTTCCTCATCTGGACTCTTACAACGAAGCAAGAAGAAAAGCAGCAGATTTCTATGATGAAGCATTTGCTGGTCACCCGGCTATCCTGACTCCAAAAAGAGCGGAAAACTCTACTCACGTATTCCACCAGTATACGTTAAGAATTCTGAACGGAAAGCGTAATGAGCTTCAGAAGTTTTTATCAGAAAAAGATATTCCTGCAATGATCTATTATCCTGTAGCATTAAGAAAGCAAAAAGCATACTTTCAGGAAAGTAATGCTGCAGATTTTGTGAATACAGATAAGCTTTTGGATCAGGTAATTTCTTTACCGATGCATACGGAATTAGACGAAGAGCAGCTGAAGTATATTACGGATGCAGTGCTTGAGTTTATGGGATAGATTTATGAACAAGAGGTTATTTAGATATAAGATCATAAATGCACTTGTAATTATCTTCAATTTTTTGATGATTTTTATAATTGGATTTGGGACTTATGATACTTATAACCTTTTTAAAAGTGAGACAAACAATATCACGCTCAAAGTATATGCAGTATTATCGATTGGAGTTTTTATGTTTTTATTAGCTTGTATAGGTTTAATAATGGTTATAGCAAGATCTTCAAGAAGTATACTAATTCTGAATATATTTTATGGTTTTCTCGCTTTTGGACTTTTAGCGTCACTGCTTTTGCGAAAGTTTAATGATGTGGAAGAAAATATTTCATTGGAAAATTATTTAACAATAGGTGCTGTTGTATTTTTAATTGTATTAATAAATAAATTTAGATACAAAGAACTACATTATGAAAGCATTGAGTTTATAGGAAAACACGAAGATTAAAAAATAAAAATGGCAATACTTGTTACCGGCGGACTTGGATATATTGGTTCTCACACAGTGGTAGAACTTATTAATAACGGCTTTGAAGTGGTTATTGTAGATGATTTATCCAATACGGAAAGGTTTATTTTAAATAATATTGAGGAAATTACGGGTAAGAAACCTGTTTTTTATCCTTTTGATCTGAGAAGAAAAGAGCTTCTTACCCAGGTTTTTGATGCTCATCGGATCGATGGTTGTATCAATTTTGCAGCTTCTAAAGCAGTAGGAGAGAGTCAGGTAATACCTGTAGATTATTATGAGAATAATCTGTTTTCCTTGATTAATATTCTTCAGGAATTTAAAACAAGAAAGATCTCCAACTTTATTTTCAGCTCATCATGTACGGTATACGGACAGGCAGATGTAATGCCGATCGATGAAAATACTCCGTTGAAAACCCCTGAAAGTGTCTATGGGAAAACAAAACAAATGGGCGAACAGATCCTTATTGATTTTGCCAAAGCCTATCAAAGTAAAATATCACTGTTAAGGTATTTTAACCCAATCGGAGCGCATCCTTCCGGAAAGTTGGGAGAATTGCCAATCGGAATTCCTAATAATTTAGTGCCTTATGTAATGCAGACGGCTTCAGGAGTGCGTGAGAAACTGAATATCTGGGGTAATGATTACCCTACAGAGGATGGAACTGCTGTTCGAGATTATATCTATGTTGTTGACCTGGCAAAAGCGCACGTTGCAGCATTAAAGAAACTGATAGAAGATTCTTCATCTGATGCGGTGATTGATACCTACAACCTGGGAACAGGAAAAGGTTCATCCGTACTGGAAGTGGTAAAAGCATTTGAAAAAGCTAATGATGTGGAAGTACCTTATCAGATCTGTGCGAGAAGAGAAGGGGATATTACTATAGCGTATGCCAACCCCGGAAAAGCAGAGAAAGAACTCAACTGGAAGTCTGAAACGTCTCTGGAAGAGGCTTTGAGAACAGTTTGGGAATGGCAGAAATATCTGAACACCAGAAATTCGTAAATTAGCATTGAGAAATAATTGCATCAAAACAATAATTTAAACGATCATAAAACAAATTACAAAACATTTTCCTGAAGATTAAGTGTTATCCTAAAAACATTGAATTCAGTGAAGCTTTAATTTTAAATTAGTATGAAGACACAGAGAATAGGTATTACATTTTCGTCATTTGACTTATTACATGCGGGGCACATTAAAATGCTTGAAGAAGCTAAAACTGTATGTGACTATTTAATCGTCGGACTTCAAATTGATCCGTCCCACGACCGTCCTACCAAAAATAAGCCAAGCCAGACTATTGTTGAAAGATATATTCAACTGAAAGCTGTGAATGCTGTGGATGAGATCATTCCTTATTACACGGAAGAAGACCTTTTGGATATTCTTAAATCATTTGTAATTGATGTAAGAATCATAGGAGATGATTATATGGACAAAGACTTTACAGGTAAAAAATACTGTGAAGAAAAAGGAATTGAAATTTTTTTCAACAAGAGAGACCATAGGTTTTCCACCAGTGATCTGAGAAGAAGGATCTACGAAGCTGAAAAAGAAAAATATTCGAAAGCAGAACCTGTAAAATAACAACAATAAAAAATCCCGAAAGTTACTTTCGGGATTTTTGTTGTATTACATTGGACCGCCTTGCTGATCATCACCTGTTGCATTGGAATTGATATCCTTTTTCTTTTTAGGCTGTTCGATTTTTTCTCCCTGTTTAAATCTGTAAGTTAAGGAAATAGCAAACTGTCTTGGCTGCCACTGCATATAGTTTCTTCGTGTATAATCATCATTGAAACTGAATACTTCTCTGCTTCTTGTATTGAATATATCCTGGATATTGAAGGAAATTGTTCCGTCTCCTTTCCAGATTGTCTTGGAGGCACCAAGATTCAGAGCATACATATCCTCTGTATTCTGGCTGGCTGTTTTCTGTGCTCCTCTATAGAATCCCTGTAATTGTACACTTAAAGTTTTGTCAAGTTTAAATGTTGTATTAAGACGGGCTCTGGTAGAAAATCCGTTTCCTGTGAAATCCATACTGCGGGTTTGCTGCAGCTTATTTTTATCAATGGCATCATAATAAGCAATTCCACTTGTTTTATATCCGAACATATCCAGACTTCCCATGATTTTCAACCATGCAAATGGATCATAAGTAAAGTTCAGATCCAATCCATAACGGTCATCATTTCCTAAGTTGATTGGTTTTGTATAAAATACACCCAAGCTCTCATCAGGTCTGTATACCAGCATTTTGGTATCATCAGTGGCGTGTCTGTAGTATAGGGTAGGATTAACCGTAAATTTTTTTCTGGTAATATTATATCCTACTTCAAATGAATCTACGTACGATGGATTCAGGTCTATGTTTCCTTCAAAAATATTCTGGCTGTTGCTGTAATTCGGGAAAGGAACCATAAAGAATGACCTTGGTCTGTCTATTCTACGGGAATAATTAAGCAAAATCTGATTATTTTTAGATACGTCATAGCTTAAGAATACACTTGGAAATAAATTGTTGTAGTTCTTTGTTTTATTTAATTGCGGATCATTAGGATTTTGATTGATGTAATTGATCTTTACATTGGAAAGTTCATCTCTTAAGCCTAGCTGATAAGCAAATTTTTCACCGATTTTACTCTTAAATTGCAGATAGAAAGCATTGAATACTTCTTTATAATCTGTATTGTTATTGTAGCTTGGAATAAAAGGATTGTTGGAAGTACTGCTTACAAAATTATCGTAAGTATTATCATTCACATCCAATCTGTATCCTGCTTCAAGCCTGGATTGTTCTCCTATTGGCAGCTCATAGTCAGCTTTACCAATGATTGTTTTACTTAGTGAATATCTTCTGGTAATATCCTGTACATCAGGACGAAGGTCGTATGTTTCCAGAATATCCGCATTATTGTTACTTCTGTTTCTTTGCAGACTTAATGATACGGATAAATTTTGCCCGTTATCATCAAATTTGTGATCTAATCCCAGATCTCCCTGGAAAGCAAGGTTATTGAAGACGCTTTTAGAATCTCTCCTTCCATACGGATTTAATAAATTCCATTTTCCTGCTGTAGTACTTGGATCCGGTGAATCTCTGAAAAACCTGTAAAAACTGTCATACGTATCAAGAAGTTCATTTCCGTCTCCTTCAAATGTTCTCACCAATCCTGTAAAATTGATTGAAGTCTTATCAGATAAATCATAGACAAAACCTGCACTTACATTATAATTTTTATTATACGTTTTATTCTCGGAGTTTTGCAATTGATGTTCAAGAACATCATTAGGCTGCTGGAAAGGAATCACATTGGGAAATGTGAGATTGTGATAGGTTGTTTCCGAATTATTCTTCGTCTTGTTTTCCGTGTAACCGCCGCCACCATTCAGGAACCAGGTCCAGTTGTTTTTTCTCCAGCTAAGGTTCGTATTAAGGGATGTTCTTGGAAAATATCCCAGTGACCCTACCACACTACCATTAAATCCTACCTTTTTGTTCTTTTTAAGGATGATATTCAGGATACCGGATGTTCCGCTTGCTTCAAATTTAGAAGAAGGATTGGTAATTACTTCGATTCTTTCAATCTGGTCAGCCGGAATACTCTGCAATGCATTAGCGCCGTCATCTATCCCAAGAAGGGCAGAAGGCTTTCCATTGATCAGAAACTTTACATTGGTACTTCCTCTCATCGAAACTGTTCCGTCCGTATCCACAGATACTGAAGGAACATTGGTTAAAACATCCTGAAGATTTCCTCCTTTGCTCACAATGTCCTGTGAAGGATCATATGTTTTCTTGTCAAGCTCTACTTTATAAGGTTTTGCTGCTGAAGCAGTAATAACAACACCCTGAATTTCTTTTGTTTTGCCATCAACCGTAGAAGAGGGCTCTGCTTCAATAGATAATGCACCGATATTACCTGCTGTTGCAATATTTTTGCTGACTACACTTTTTTTGTAATCAATAGCTTCTACTGTAATTTCGTAATCGCCGGGCATAAGTTGCAGCTGATACTGTCCTTTTTCATCAGTCAGTACGGCATCACTTAATGTTTTGTTGGCCTTATTGCTGAAAGTTACAGAAGCGTAAGGAACCGGTTGATTTTTTTTGTTGACAATGATTCCTGAAATTCCAGCCTTCTCCTGTGCAAAAGCCATCGCTGCTGCTGAAAGTACTAATGTAAGTCCTAAAGTTTTTCTGGTGAAAATAGTGACAATTTCTGTCTTATTCTTCATAGGTTATTTTTTTGTATAAGATCGTGAAAGAATAACCCTTAATATTTTGAATATCCATATCAATTTGATAGCCAAAACATTATGGTTGTTTGTTGTTTTCTAACTGTATAAGTTTCCTGGTGCTTTTTCTAAGCTTATTTTATATTTTTCGAGTTAAGCCAATCCTGATAAGCCTTCGCATTTACAGCATGTTCTTCTGCACTTGCCGTAAACTTGTGGTATCCGAATCTTGCCGGATCAGCACACATAAATATATAATTGTTGTTTTCAGCATTTAAAACAGCATCTATTGAGTTTTTATCCACTACACAGATGGGGCCCGGAGGAATACCTGCATTGGCATAAGTGTTATAAGGTGAAGGTGTCGATAAATGCTTATATAATACTCTTTTTATAGGTTCTTTAAAATTGGTCTGTTTATTAATCGCATAGATTACCGTAGGATCGGACTGAAGCTTCATTCCTTTTCTGTAACGGTTTAAATATAATCCTGCAATGGTTTTCATTTCATCCTTTTTCCCTCCTGATTCTTTATAAACAATGGAAGCTAAAGCATAGATCTGATCTCTTGTAAGACCGGACTGCTGCTCCTTGTTCTTTCTTTCACTCGTCCAGAAATCATTATACTGATTTTCGAACTTCGCAAAAAATTCTCTCGGACTTACCGTCCAGAAAAAATTATAAGTATCAATGAAAAAATATTTTTTTAAATCTTCAACATTTTTATATCCTTTCTCCTGTGCAACAGCATCGAGATCATTCACAAAATGTAATGAATCAATTTCCGTTTTTTTGGTCACCTTACCAATCATCTGATACATATCTCCAAAATCCCCGATTCTGTAAGAGTTGGCTGTCTGGTTACCTGCTTTGATCATATTGACAAGGTCTTTGTTGCCTGTTCCGCTCTGGATGTGATAACGTCCTGCTTTGAAATTGGTATCGAGACCTTTTTCTTTAGCCACAGCTTCAAAAGATTCCCTGTCTTTAATATAAGGAGCAATAGAATCCAGGATCTGTTTAAAACCTGCTCTATGAGGAATCAGAACATAACCATCTTTTTCTACGTTGTTTCCTAAATATTTATTATAAAATCTCAAACCAAAAAATCCTGCCACTACAAAAACCAGCAGAATGATAATGAGAATAGCTTTTTTCATTCTTAAATGTTGATTAAAAGTTTTTTGTTTTAAAGAAGATCTGTTTTACCCCTAAAAACTTGCTTTGCAGGACCTTCCAGCCAAATATTCTGGAATGTATCACCGCTTTTTTCAGCATATACCTTAAGGTTTCCGCCTAAAGTTTTAACTTTTACAGAGGTTAGATTATGTTTTTGCAGAAAAGTTAAAGCGGAAGCTGTAACTCCTGTTCCACAACTGTAAGTTTCGTCCTCAACGCCTCGTTCATAGGTTCTTACAAAAATTTCATTATCTGAAATTTTCTCTACAAAGTTCACATTGATTCCTTTTTCTTTATATTTTTCAGAATTTCTGATGCCATATCCTTCGTCATAAACGTCATAATCTTTCAGGTTGTCTACATATTTTACGTAGTGTGGAGATCCGGTATTCAGAACAAAGTCATTTCCGTCCTGTGAAACGGTATCTACATTAATCATTTTTAATTTAATGATTCCGTTATGGATTTCAGCTTCATGTTCACCATCTGTCGCAATGAATTTACATTTGTCTTCAAAGATGTCAAGGAAAAAAGCAAAAGCGACAAGGCATCTTCCTCCGTTTCCACACATCGTACTTTCTCCGCCATCAGAATTGTAGTACACCATTTTGAAGTCATAATGAGGATCGTTTTCCAATAGAATAAGACCGTCAGCACCTATTCCGAAACGTCTGTCGCATAATTTTTCAATACTGTCTTTATCTTTGGTAAACTGCAGATCCCGGTTATCTACCATTACAAAATCATTCCCTGTTCCCTGATATTTATAAAATTCCATATTTTTTTGTTAAATGAAGAAGCAAAATTACTATATTTAAAATAAAAAACGAACAGTGTTAGCTGTTCGTTTTCTTATTTATAATCGTTTTATCTAAAGCCGCCTCCGCCGCTCTGCTGTCTGTTTGAACTGCTGCTTTGGCTGCCTGAACTATTCCTGAATCCACCGCCGGAAGATTCTGATCTTCCGCTGTTACCATTGGAATTTCTGAAGCCGCTGTTATTCTGGTTTCTCTGGCTGTTCTGATTACCATTGTTCTGGTTTCTGAATCCGCTGTTACCATTGGAATTTCTGAACCCGCTGTTATTTTGGTTACCCTGATTGTTTTGATTACCATTATTCTGGTTTCTGAATCCGCTGTTGCTGTTGGAGTTTCTGTTGTTATTAAATCCTCCGTTATTGTTGTATGAACCGTTACTGTTCGTTGTACGCGTATTCTGGAATCCGTTTTCAGGTCTCGAAGATGAAGAAGATCTTCTTTCTACGTATACTTTTCTTCTGGAGTTATTATAGCTATCATAGTAATAAGGAATGCCATTATCATAGTAATAATTAATATTGTTTCTATAATAGTAGCCGTCATTACCCCAATATCCGCCACTTCCGTAATATCCTGACGGAGCATAGTAATATCCGTTGTTATAATACGGATCTCCATACCCATAGCTTCCGTTGCTTCCGTATCCGTCGGTATATGCTAAACAAGAGGTTAAACTGGTAATAGCAAAAATACTGAATGCTATTTTAAATAAATTTTTCATGACTTTATTGTACTTTTTTTTCTTTAAAACTTTTTTTCCAATTGACGTATCCTAAGACCGCCATTATAGTAAATACCAAATATTGAACCGAAGTGATTCCAAGTCCCTTAAAAATCATCATTGGAATGCAAATCAAATCTCCGATAATCCAGAAAATCCAGCTTTCAATGCGCTGTTTGGCCATCAACCACATTCCTGCTAAAAATATGGAAGTGGTAAAAATATCCATCCAATTGGCCCAGTCGAGATGAGACAATCCCAAATAGCCACCTTCTAAATGATCAATATAAGGTTTGCAATAATAAATAAAAGTAACAAATGCCAAACTCAGCACAAAAAGAATACTTGCATGTATCCATTCTTTTCGGGTAGCCCATGTAACTTCTACGTGAACATGATCTTCAGAATTTCTTGCCCATAGAACCCATCCATAAATACTCATGACAGTATAATAGACGTTAATCATACAGTCTCCCAGCAGCCCGGCATTGAAAAGAAGATATACATAGATCAGCGTTGAAATAATGCCGGTAGGATACACCCATATATTTTTCTTTATGGAAAAAAATACGCTCAGTATTCCGAAAACTGCACCTGATGCTTCCAACATAATTTGTAAAGAATCATAGCTTTCATAAGGCTTTACAAAAAGATCATATAAATTCATGCAATCAAAAATAAGCAAAAATATGGACTTTATAAAATGGATTATATAATGTGTTGTTCAGGTTTTTAAACCTTTAATGTAAAATAAATGAGGAAAGTTTAACGATTAACGTGAGAGTTTCTAAATTTTTTATATTTTCGTAAATCCTTAATAAATAAAAAAACATGTCGAAAATTTGGGTTAAAAAGCCACTAAGTGCCTATGAGGCAGATATGAAGAAAAGTGAGCTGAAAAAAGTCCTTGGAAAATGGAGTTTAACAGCAATTGGAGTAGGTGCTATCATCGGTGGTGGAATCTTTGTTCTTACAGGAACAGGAGCCTATTATCACGCAGGACCAGCACTTGCCATTTCCTTTATCATTGCAGGGATCGCCTGCGTTTTTGCTGCATTATGCTATGCAGAGTTTGCATCCATTATTCCTGTAGAGGGTTCAGCTTATGCTTATGCATATGGAACAGTAGGAGAAATTTTTGCATGGGCCATGGGATGGTGTCTCATCCTCGAGTACGCGATGGCGAGTATGGCCGTCTCCGTGAGTTGGTCCGGTTATTTTAATAAATTTTTGAAGATTTTTAATATTCATTTGCCTGCCTATCTGACATCAGACCCGGCAAGTTATACAGGAGATGGTTTTTCAATGAACCTGCCTGCATTTATTCTTGTTCTTTTGATTACTGCATTATTGGTAAAAGGAACTAAAGAAGCTGCAGGAGCAAATAACCTGATCGTTTTAATGAAAACTTCAGCCGTTATCTTTGTAATTATCGCCGGAGTATATATCATCTTCTCTAATACAGATCTTTATAACGCTGTAGATGGGGTTAAAAACTGGAAGCCTTTTATTCCGGATCCGATAAAGATCAAGAATTCCGAGGGCGATATGGTCTCGGCATATGGTATTAAAGGGATTATTTCCGGAGCCGCAGCTATTTTCTTTGCTTATATCGGTTTTGATGCTGTTTCTACACAGGCTGGAGAAGCTATTAACCCTAAAAAAGATGTACCTTTCGCTATCATCGCTTCACTATTGATCTGTACAGCATTGTATATCTGTGTATCTCTTGTATTGACAGGGATGATGCATTATACAGACTTTAATCCTGAAGGAAGATATCCGGATGCCATCAAAGCGCCTGTTGCGTATGCTTTTGAAATTGCAGGAAAGCACTGGGCGAGTAATATCGTAACGATTGCTGCTACCGTAGGGTTGATTTCTGTTGTAATGGTAATGATGATGGGGCAGTCCAGAATCTTCATTGGTATGGCAAAAGACGGGTTGATTCCTAAATTCTTCGGACAGCTTCATCCAAAAACAAAAACACCTTACAAAGGAATTATCCTGTTAGGAATTGTAGTAGCTTTAATCGCTGCATTTACACCAATTTCTACATTGGCAGATATGACAAGTTTCGGAACCCTGTTTGCATTTACACTGGTTTGTATCGCAGTTTGGGTGATGAGAAAGAAAGAACCTAACCTGATCAGACCTTTCAAAGTTCCTGCTTATAAAATCGTAGTGGCATTAGGAGTAATTATCAACCTATATTTGATTTTTAACTTAAGTGCCCATGCATTGGAACTTTCTGCAGTATGGTTATTCTTAGGAGGTTTGGTATACTTCCTTTACGGAAAATCAAACAGTAAGCTTAATAACCCTGAAAAATATCAGAATCAGGATTAATAATAATATAAACCGCTTCGGCGGTTTTTTTTGTCACAATACTATTTCTATGAAAAAACTTTTTTCCATTGTATTCCTTTCCGTAGGAATTACCGCGTTTTCCCAGCAGGTGGAAAGCCTTGAAACCATTCTTAACGATAAAATCAGTATCAGGGCTCTTGAACTATATGACAACAAGGTCTGGTACAGCGGTACGGATTCCAAATTCGGGTTTGTAGATCTTAAAAACTATAAAAACCAGAAACAGATCAGGCTATCTGAAGAAAAACTTCAGTTCAGAACACTAGGACAGAATAAAACTTCTTTCTATGCAATCAATATTGAAAGTCCGGCACGTTTTTTCAAAATTGATAAAAAAGATCTGAAATCACAGGTGATTTTTAAAGATACTGCAAAAACAGCGTTTTATGATGCTTTGCATTTTGCGAATGATAAACTTGCCTATACCTTCAGTGACGCAGATAAAGATCACCTGCTGAAACTGGCAGTATATAAGGATGGGAAATGGAACATGTTTAAAAATAATGTAACGTTAAATGATGGCGAAGCTGCTTTTGCCGCCAGCAATACCAATATTTCATCCTCTAAAAAATACTTATGGATTGCGACTGGAGGAAAAGCTTCAAGAATTTTAAGAATGAACCTGAAAGATGATAAAATAGAAGTATTCAACACTCCAATCATACAAGGAGAACCTTCGCAGGGAATGTATTCCATTGATTTTTTTGAAGACCGTTTCGGAATAGCAGCAGGAGGAGATTATACCAAACAGGATGCTAATATCAATAATATCGCAACCACAACTGATGCCGGCGAGACCTGGCAGATTCAGGCTTCAGGGCAGAACGCAGGATATACAACCTGTGTGAAAATTAAACCGGGATCAAAAGGAAAAGAAATCATTGCCGTAGGAGACAAACACATCAGCTATTCTTCAGATTTTGGGAAGACCTGGAAAAAGATTTCTGATGAAAAAGGCTTCTTTGTCTGCCAATGGATTGATAGGAATAATATTGTTCTTGCAGGAAATAGCAAAATTGCCGTCATGAAATTAAAATTTTAAATAGCAGGAATAGAATTTATCACTATTGGCCAAAAGCCTGATCATACGTATTTAGACTCATTATAAAATAGAACCTAATATAATTCATAGGTTAAAATTCATAACTAATGGTTAATTTTGTAAGATGAATTTTAATTATGTTAAATTTCATACCCTTATAAAATTTAATTTTCACAATGAACTCTTTAATAGATAAGTATAATATTCCCGGACCGCGTTACACTTCTTATCCTACCGTTCCGTATTGGGATGAATCAACATTTTCACCGGAAAAATGGAAGGAAACCGTAATCAGGTCTTTTCATGAAAGCAATGCAGAGGAGGGAATTTCTATTTATATCCATTTGCCTTTCTGTGAGGCATTGTGTACATTTTGTGCATGCCATAAGCGTATCACCAAACAGCACAGTGTTGAAGTTCCTTATCTTGAAAGTGTTTTAAAAGAATGGAAATTATATCTTGATCTTTTCAATGAAAGACCTAAACTGAAAGAACTACACCTTGGAGGAGGAACACCTACGTTCTTCTCTCCTGAAAATTTAAGGACATTGCTGGAAGGTATCTTTTCATCAGTGGATATTGCAGAGCATCCTGAATTTTCTTTCGAGGGACATCCAAACAATACGACGAAGGAACATCTTCAGACTTTATACGACCTTGGTTTCAGAAGAGTGAGCTTTGGAGTTCAGGATTACGATCCTAAAGTTCAGAAAGCCATCAACAGAATCCAGCCTTTTGAAAATGTGAAAAACGTTACAGAATGGGCAAAGGAAATAGGGTACAGAGGAATCAGTCATGACCTGGTTTTCGGATTGCCACACCAGAATTGGGAAGCAATGGAACATACCATCAGAAAAACAATGGAACTGAAGCCGGACAGGTTAGCATTCTATTCTTACGCCCACGTTCCATGGGTAAAAGGTGTCGGACAAAGAGGATTTGATGAAAATGACCTCCCAAGTGGAGAAGAGAAGCGCCGTTTGTATGAAGATGGGAAAAAGCTGCTTCAGGATTTAGGATATATTGAGGTTGGGATGGATCACTTCTCTCTTGAGCATGATGATCTGTATCAGTCTCTGATTCATAAAAAACTTCACAGAAATTTCATGGGATATACATCAAGCAAAACCCAGCTGATGGTAGGACTTGGGATGTCTGCTATTTCAGATTCATGGTATGCTTTTGCCCAGAATGTAAAAACAGTGGAAGAATACCAGAAAATGGTTGAAGAAGGTGAAATTCCTGTTGTAAAAGGACATGTTCTGAGCGAAGAGGATCTTACGGTAAGAAGACATATTCTGAATCTGATGTGCCAGCTTGAAACCACTTTTGATATCAACAACTCTTTCCCTGAGCTTGAAAATGCACTGGAAATGCTGAAAGAGATGGAAAATGACGGTTTGGTTGAGATCAGTGGAACTGAAGTTAAAATTACAGAAGCCGGAAGAGCATTCACAAGGAATGTAGCCATGGTTTTTGACCTGAGAATGATGAGAAATAAACCTGAAACAAGGATTTTCTCCATGACAATATAAGCAAAAGCGGTTCAGTTCTGAACCGCTTTTTTTTGACTTATGGGCTTATTTTGAACTTGTTTAAACTTTCTTGAAACATTAAGATTGTAGTAAAGTGTTTAGAGTATTAAGATGAGCTTCGCTTTAAGCTTAAAAATCCTAATGATTTATCTTAACTTAACGATGCTTTACTCGTTAAATCCTTCTTAATGGTTTAAGAAATATCCAATGTTTCTTGCTTAGTGAAACGCCTTTGCGACCCTTTTTCACAGAATATAAAAACCTTAGCGTTTCGTCTGCGCTTAAAGCCTGCTATTACTATTTGATAATCAATTTCTGACTATATGATTTCAGTTCCCCGGATTTCAGATTAATATAATACACTCCGGCAGGAATCCCTGAAATATTAATTCCTTTGCCATTAATAATCTGATCCGTTTCCATCACTTTTCTTCCCTCTGCACTGATGATTTCCAGGGTTGCTTTTTTATCTTTCACCCCATCAATGAAAATTTCTTTGGAAGCCGGATTTGGATAAACTTTTATATTTCCAAAAGCATTATTTTCCTGGGTTCCCAAAGTACCTGTAGTTATTTTAAAAATCTTTCCACTGCTTACGGCAGCTACGTACAATCCTTTTTGGTAGTCTTCTCCGAAAGTGGAAAAGTTATTTCCGGAATAAGGAGTTGTCCATGTGATGGCATTATTGCTATCCAGAATTCCGATCTGGGTAGAACAGTAATCTGCAAAAAAATATTTTCCCTGAAGTGACGGGTACTGCGTTCCTCTGTAGACATAACCACCCGTGATGGAACATTTGCCACCGGAATGGTCGTATACTGCAACAGGGAAGGTCATGGTAGACTGTGCAGCGCATCCTGCTGTATTGTAAGCATTATTTCCTTCATAACAACGCCAGCCATAATTTAATCCGGCTGTAGTAATGGGCATTTTGTTGATTTCTTCTATTGCTCCCTGTCCAACATCCGCAATCATAGCATTGCCTGTAGTCAGATCAAAAGAAAATTTCCAGGCATTTCTAAGACCATAAGCCCATATCTCGTCTGCACCATCCACTCCGGCTCCGGCAAAAGGATTATCGGGAGGAATATTATAGGGGCCTGTAGCATCTACATCTATTCTCAACATTTTCCCTAATAAAACATTTTTATTTTGGGCATTATTATTCGGGTCACCACCACTTCCTCCGTCTCCGGTGATGATCCAAAGCTTTCCATCAGGAGCAAAATGAATACTTCCTCCATTGTGGTTGTCGAATGGCTTGGGAATGTTCAGCAGAATTTTTTCAGAAGCAGGATCTGCTACGTTTGGGTCTGTAGAACTCACACTGTATCTTGCAACAATAATATTCCCCGAAGGGTTGTTGTAGTACACAAAAAAATACCCGTTAGCAGAGTATTGAGGATGAAATGCAAGGCCGAGAAGACCTCTTTCGCCGCCAAAAATGATCTTTGTTCCGATATTGAGGAAATTGGTAGCGTTAATTGTCCCATTGGGTTGAATAATTTTAATGATACCGTTCTGTTGAACCACAAAAAGACGGCTGTCATTGGCATTCGTAATCTCTACAGGACTCGTAAGTCCTGTGGCAAATTCTTCCAAATTAATGCTTTGAGAATTAACAATTAAGGAAGAAAAAACACTGATGCAAAAAAGTAATTTTTTCATAATATTTTGAGAGTTAGTGTGTTGGAAAAGTAAATGAAAATTTTATACCAATCGATTTTGAAGACTTCATTATGATAGCATGAAAAAATTGTTAAATCTTAAATAGAAATCACCACACCAATATATCTGGAAATAAACCATTTCTGTTGTTAAAAATTCATAAAATACAAGAAAATCATTATATTTGCCGACTTAATTTAACGTAGTTATAACAAAATGCAAGGAAAAGGACTTATTACAATTGTCGCTATTGTACTAGGGTTGATTTGCTTAAACGAGCTATTACCAACATGGTACGCCAGCAAAATTGAAAAGCAGGCGACTGCTTTTGCAGGAGACAATCCGGAGAAGTATCAGAAAGAAATCGCAAGACTTTCTAAGGATACTTTGAACTTAGGATTCACAAAACTTTATTACACTAAAGCCAAAGACAAGGAAATGAAACTTGGTCTTGACCTGAAAGGAGGGATCAACGTTCTTTTGGAAATCAACCAAAGAGATCTTGTGAATGATTTAACCAATTATTCTACAAATCCTGTTCTTATTGAGGCTTTAAACAAAACTGATGAAGCACAGAAGAATTCTACTAAACCTTACATCGACAACTTCTTCGAGCAGTTCGATGTAATTAACAAAGCTAAAGGTACCAACCTGAAGTTGGCTGATCCGGAAATTTTCGGAAATACAACGCTTACTGAAGTGAAGTACAACACGCCTGATGATCAGGTAAAAAGCATTGTTAAAAGAAAAATCGATGCATCTGTAGGAACTGCTTTCGAGGTAATCAGAACGAGAATTGACAAGCTTGGAGCGATCCAGCCAAACGTTCAGAGAGTACCTGGTACTGCGAGAATTTCTGTAGAAATGCCTGGTATGAAGGACATCGATAAAGTGAAGAAAATGCTTCAGACTTCTGCAAAACTTCAGTTCTGGGAAGTACAGCAGGTTCCTGAAATTGCGCCTTATTTCCAGACTTTGACAACTATGGTTGCTACAAAAGGAGATTCTATGGGAGTTGCAAAGAATGTGAACTTCATGAGCCTTTTACAGCTTGACAAATTAAGAACGAATGGTGTTGCCAACGTAAAATTATCCGATACTGCTGTTGTAAACAAAATCTTAAACAGCAAAGTAGGTCAGTCTTTACGTCCGGCTAACATTAAATATACACAGTTCATGTGGGGTTACAAGCCTGAAGCTACCGATACTGAAAGTTTAGTATTGTATGCGATCAGAGGTAACATCAACCAAAAAGCTCCGGTAGACGGTGCTGTTGAAACTGCAAACATCGGCTACGATGAACTAAGCAGAGTAGTGGTAGATATGCAGATGGACTCTAAAGGAGCTAAAGAATGGAAAACATTAACCGAGAAAAACGTTGGAAAACCAGTTGCTGTAACTCTTGATAACAGAGTATACACAGCTCCTAACGTTGTTAATGCTATCCCTAACGGTAGAACCCAGATCTCTGGTAACTTCTCTCAGGAAGAGGCTAAAGAACTGGTAGACGTGTTAGGTGCCGGTAAATTGCCTGCAGGTGCAAAAGTAGTTCAGGCTACCGTTGTAGGTCCATCTTTAGGACAAGAGGCTATTGATTCTGGTTTAATGTCGTTTATCATTGCATTTGCTATTATCATTGTTTATATCATTTTCTACTACGGTGGAGCTGGTGTATACGCGGTAATTGCGATGATGATCAACTTATTCTATATTTTCGGTATTATGGATTCGGGTGACTTTACCCTTACGCTTCCAGGTATCGCGGGTATCGTTCTTACCATGGCAGTAGCGGTGGATACGAACGTTATCATTTATGAAAGAACTAAAGAAGAATTATTCGCTGGGAAAAGTATTCTTGAAGCTTACAAAGATGGTTTCAAACATGCATTAAACGCGATTATTGACGGTCACACTACGACTTTCCTAACGGCAGTTGTATTGTTCTTCTTCGGAACAGGGCCTATTAAAGGTTTTGCATTGACGTTAATGATCGGTATCTTAATGACATTATTCACGTCTGTATTGCTTTCAAGAGTAATGATCTTCTCAAGATTAAATAAAGGAAAAGGACTTTCTGTATGGACTCCGGCAACGAAGAACCTGTTCAGAAATACCTGGATCGATTTCATCGGAAAGAGAAAATATGCTTACATCGTTTCTGCTGTTCTTACAGTTGTATGTATTATTTCTATCGCAACACACGGTTTCAAATACGGTATCGACTTTACCGGTGGTAGAAACTATGTCGTTAGATTTGATAAAGATGTAAAAGCTGAAGATGTTGAAGAAAAATTAGTAGCATTATTCAAAACTGAAGACGGTAAGAACTCTTCTGTAGAAGCTAAAACTTTCGGAAACAACAAACAATTAAAGATCTCTACAGATTACCTTATCGAAGATGAATCTTTAAAAGCTGACCAGATTATCGAACAGAAATTATTTGAAGGTTTAAAATCAAACTTACCGGCAGGAACGACATTGAAAGATTTCAAATCTGCTGATAAAGACCACGCAGGAATCATTTCTTCTGAGAAAGTAGGACCTTCTGTTGCTGATGATATCCAGACTCACGGTATCTATGCGGTATTAGCTGCATTAGCAATGATCTTCATCTATATTCTTGTAAGATTTAGAAAATGGCAGTTCTCTCTTGGAGCAGTTGCTGCTCTATTCCACGATGCGGTAATTATTTTAGGAGCATATTCATTGCTTCACAAATATATGCCGTTCAACATGGAGATCAATCAGGACTTCATTGCTGCGATTCTTACTGTGTTAGGATATTCAATTAACGATACGGTAATTATCTTCGACAGAATCAGAGAATACCTGAGAGAGAAAAAATCATTAACACTAGCTGGTCTGTTTGATGACTCTATTTCAAGTACGTTGGGTAGAACATTCAACACTTCATTCACTACGATTTTGGTGATCCTTGCGATCTTCATATTCGGAGGTGATAACTTAAGAGGATTCATGTTTGCGATGCTAATCGGTATTGGATTTGGTACTTATTCATCCATCTTTGTGGCGTCTGCAATTGCTTATGACTTCCTTAAGACTGGGAAAGAAGAAGAGGTACATGGAAAATCTACTTCTGCTAAAGAAGAACTCGCTTCTAAGTAATACAAACTACAATAAATTAGTAAGGGCCGTTTCGAAAGAAACGGCCTTTTTTTAATGAAAGCACAAATAGTGGTCAGCTGTTCGTGCTCGTATTGCTTTACTTTTTTTAGTATTCATATTAACTATTGATAATTTAGAATCATTATTTTTCAGATTTGATTAATTTTGCACCATCATGGAAAATTCAAAGAAAAAAGCAGCTATAGGCTTCATATTTATTACTTTACTGATCGATATTACGGGATGGGGAATCATCATCCCTGTTGTTCCTAAATTAATTGAGGAACTTATTCATGCAGATATTAGTGAAGCTGCAAAATATGGTGGCTGGCTTGGATTTGCCTATGCATTTACGCAATTTATATTCTCTCCGTTAGTCGGAAATCTTAGTGACAAATACGGAAGAAGACCCATCATTCTGATTTCTCTTTTCGGATTTGCAATCGATTATATTTTCCTTGCGCTGGCTCCAACGATCTGGTGGCTGTTTTTAGGAAGGATCATTGCAGGGATTACAGGAGCAAGTGTCACTACCGCCAGTGCCTATATTGCTGATATTTCCACGGATGAAGACAGGGCTAAGAATTTCGGACTGATAGGTGCTGCTTTTGGGCTCGGATTTATCATAGGACCTGTTCTGGGTGGAGTTCTAGGACATTATGGAGCCAGAGTTCCTTTCTATGCCGCAGCAGGTCTGTGTCTGCTTAACTTCTTGTATGGATATTTCATCCTTCCTGAAAGTTTGGATAAAGATAAAAGAAGAGAATTTGATTGGAAACGTGCCAATCCAATAGGCTCATTTAAATTTCTGGGGAAACATCCTGAAATTTCAGGTTTGATTGTTTCGTTGATATTGATCTATATTGCAGGCCATGCGGTACAGAGTAACTGGAGCTTCTTTACGATGTATAAGTTTAGCTGGACGGAAAGAATGGTAGGAATCTCATTGGGAGTAGTAGGTTTGCTGGTAGGTCTTGTACAGGGCGGGCTTATCAGATATACAACGCCCAGGCTGGGAGAGCAGAAAAGTATTTATTACGGATTGGCTTTCTATGCTGTAGGAATGCTGTTGTTTGCCTTTGCTTCAGAAGGCTGGATGATGTTTGTATTTCTGGTTCCTTACTGTTTAGGAGGAATCTGCGGACCGGCTTTACAGTCTGTCATCACGAAAAGTGTTCCTTCCAACGAACAGGGAGAACTTCAGGGAGCATTAACGAGTTTAATGAGTGCTACATCCATTATAGGACCTCCGATGATGACTAATTTATTTTACTATTTCACGCATGATGAAGCACCGTTCAAATTTTCAGGGGCACCTTTCTTTTTAGCATTTATTTTAATGGCGGTCAGTGTGGTAATTACTTATTCTGCTTTTCAGAAAAAAAATAAAAATTTAGTTGATATCACCTCTGAAAAAGATTTTCACAAGCCATAGATTTGTTCTATTGATGAGATATAGGTGATTTTGAGTTACATCTTTCAATAAATTTACAGGAGTGAATAGTTTTGCTCATTGCTGAAACAGGAAAAACAAAATTATGAATATAGAAGACCTGGAAAAGTATTTTGAACGGATTCATTTCTTCGGAACTCCGGAATTGAGTATGGAAACACTGAAAAGGATCCATCAGCTTCATCCGAAACATATACCCTTTGAGAATATTGACCCTTATACGGGGACGGTTCCTTCTTTAAAGTTAGATGATGTTTTCAGAAAACTGGTGATCGAATCCAGAGGCGGATATTGCTATGAACAAAACCTGCTTTTAAGTGAAGTTTTAAAAACATTAGGTTTCAATGTAAAGCTTCAGCTTGGAAGGGTAGTGTGGGGAAGGCAGGAAGACAGTATTGCGGCGCAGACTCATCTCTTGCTTATTGTGGATTTTGATGGTGATCAATATATAGTGGATTGCGGATTTGGAACAGCTACGCTTACTTCACCCATACTTTTAAATAAAGAAGATCAGCAGAAAACGCCCAACGGAATATTTAAAATCTCGCGCAGGCAAGAAACCTACACACTCTGGATGTGGAAAGAGCAGTGGCTTCCGGTGTACCGGTTTATTCCTGAGCATGTAGAACTTATTGATCTGGATATTTCCAACTGGTATCTGTCTACCCATCCGGATTCCCATTTTAAAAACAGACTGATTCTTTCAAAAGTAGATGAAAATGCCCGCTATACCTATACGGATCATGTACTGAATATACGCTCCGGCGATGGTGAAAAAGAAGCTGTAGCGATAGAAAATGATGTACAGCTTTATGAAATACTGATGAATACTTTCGGCCTTAAAGAAAATGCAATAGAAGCACTAAAGTCAAAAGTCAGAATCTGGTAAGACTTATAAAATATAATAAACGGGAAGCTCAGTGAGCTTCCCGTTTTGATTAAAATCTGATTTTTATGAAAATAACTATGGATAAAGGGATTTTGTCCCGTTACTTACAATATTGCTGCCTAATCCGGAGAATGACACAGAGAAATTAGTGGAATTAAAGCTTAAAGAACCTGTAGGAGTACAAAGTCCAAGGGCATAACGGCATTGTCCGTAGGCACCTGTTCTTTTTATAATTTTACTCTCACTTTTCGCTTTTCCTAAGCTGATATATCCCCAATCACTTACATCTGCATTGGAAACGGTGGATCCTGAATAATAAATGGTAATCTTATATCCGGCTTCACCTCGTTTAGAACCCCAAAGCCAATTGGCTGTCCACCACTGTTTATACCATGTAGAAGCTACTTTTGAAGCTTCGCTGTCAGATGCTTCTGAATTTCCCCGGGTATCCATCATCACAAGACCTCCGAAGATATTGTCCCAGATAATTCCTGAGTCCCCATAAAAACACAAAGTGGTAAATTTTCCGCTTTTTCCGTTCCATGTTACTTCCATAACTTGAGTGCCCGGTTTTACTTCTTCGGTAATGGCTTCTTTTAATCCCTGTTGTGCAGTTGTCAGATCCTCTCCGGTATACAAATCATCGATTTTTCCAATTTTTACAGAGGATGGATCCATTATGTTCCCGGAAGCAATGAACTGATTTTGATCCGTAATAAGGCTTTTGGAAAGTTCAACACCCTGTTGGGTTGAAATTTTTCCCAGCACCGTTACTCCGGTAATCTGTAAATCATTTTTTAAATAGGTTTCGAGATTTTTGCCGGACTCATTCAGCTGACGTTGTACTGCTTCAGGAACCATCTGGGAAGAAGCAGGAGTGATCTCTTTTTTCAGATCGTCTACGGTTACCTTAGCCTGAATGGTTTCCTGCTGGTTCACCTCATTGTTTTCATTCCGGCAGCTTTGAAGTACCATTACCGATAACACGGCAAAAACTTTAAAAGTAGTTACTAGTTTTTTCATAATTAATATTGATTTGGTTGTGTATTATAAATATACATAAATATTAATTAATTCTCACTATTTTGAATTAAATATTTGTTAATTAATAAGTGGAGGTTGCAGGTGCTAGGTTGCAGATGTTAGGTAGCAGGGATTAGGAGGCTAAGTTTGAGAGTGGGAGAGTTTGAGAGTGTTTAAAGTTTAAGGTTTAAAGTTTAAAGTTTAAAGTTTAAAGTTGTGGTTAAGCAGTAACAAAAAAGAACCGGTAACAAAAAACTAAAATCCCGAAACTAAAAAACGAGCAACGAAACAACCAGCAACAAAATAACCCTGTAACCCGTAAAATGCAGTCGGCAACTTTAAACCTTAAACCTTGAACCTTGAACCTTGAACCTTGAACTTTGAATCCTGAACTTCATTATAAAATCTTAAAATTTGTTTAAATTTTTAGTTTACAGTCCATAAATGCAATAATCTTTCGTAATTTTACGCCATGGAATTAAGCATTGGAGAAATGGCACTCATTGCCATTGCAATCGTTGTATTATTCGGTCCGGATAAGCTGCCTCAGATTGCGCGTGACTTAGGTGCAGGCGTTAGAAAGATGCGTGGAGCAGTGGAAGATATTAAAACTGAAATTATGAAAGAAACAGATAACCCTGTTTCTGAAATCAAACGTGAGATTGAGAAGGTAAAAGATGCTGCAAAGGATTTCAATCCGATGAATGATATTCAAAAAGATATTCTAACGGAACCTTCTTCTTCTGTTGCCTCCAATGAGCCGCCAAAACCGAAGCCTGCAGATGATGAGACTTATGAAGGACCTGTAAGCAGATAATCATGGAGGAGATCATTCAGGAAGATAAGAAGGTATTTCTTTACCTTAATAATTTGGGAGATTCATCTTTTGACCAGTTTTGGATGCTGATTTCAAGTACATGGATCTGGGTACCTCTTTATATTATATTTCTTTATTTTTTATACAAAAACCATCAACTAAGATCATTAGTTTTTATCCTTATATTTCTGGCCATCGGAGCAACGGTTTCTGATCAGCTGGCCAGTGTTTTCAAATATGGTGTAGCAAGGCTGAGACCTTGTCATGATCCTACGCTGGAACATCATATGAGAATCGTGAAATGCGGTGGGCAATATGGTTTCTATTCTGCTCATGCTTCCAATACATTCTTTTTGGCATCCTTTTTAAGTATTTTATTAAAAAATAAGCTTAAATGGTTTCCATATGCTATATTTGTATGGGCTCTGGTGGTTTCCTACAGCCGGATATATTTAGGAGTGCATTTCCCGATAGATATTTTGGTGGGGGCGTTTGTTGGATCTTTATTGGGAGTGATATTTGGTGCACTCGCCAAAAAAGTGATCAACAAACAAACTATAAACTCATGAAAAAAACTTTACCAGCAGTAATTTCCCTCTTTTTATCCCTTAATTTCTATGCCCAGAATAAAAAACTGGCTGAAGAATGCTTTAACAAGGCTGATTATAAATGTGCAGAAGAACAGTATTTAAAACTGGCAGAAAAAGAACAGATCCAAAAATTTCAATCAGAATATTACGATTATCTTGGAACGTCCCAAAGAAGGCTTGGAAAAACGACTCAGGCTTTTAAGTCTTATGATTCTGCTTTAAAAGCAAACCCTTTGTCAATTTCTGTATATGTGAATCTGTCATCGCTTTACAGCCAGAAGGGAAACAAAGTAAAGGCATTGGAATATGTAGAAAAAGGACTCAAAGTAAATCCTGAAACAGCTGATTTGTATCTTACCCGTTCC
The DNA here is from genome assembly GCF_059587025.1 of Chryseobacterium sp. DZ-32. Lineage (NCBI taxonomy): Bacteria > Pseudomonadati > Bacteroidota > Flavobacteriia > Flavobacteriales > Weeksellaceae > Chryseobacterium > Chryseobacterium sp. DZ-32. The sequence goes on along the minus strand of NZ_JCAIOM010000015.1, from coordinate 80,825 downwards.
AAAATTTACGACAGCCAGGGGAAAAAAGATCTTGCCATTAAAGATCTTAACCAGATTCTCACTTTCGCTCCTGACAATATTTTTGCAAAAACAGGGCTTGCCAATCTGAAAAAAAATAATGGAGACCTGGATGGAGCGTTGAAAGATTATAATCAACTTCTTGCTGAAAAACCGGAATCATTACTTTATAACGGAAGATCAGACGTATATTTTAAAATGAAAAAATATAAGGAAGCGCTGGCAGATGCTAATAAAGCAATTTCCATAGATCCGAAATTTGCCCAGTCTTATGTAAGCAAAGCCATGATTCTGATGGACACTTCCAAACTTAAGGAAGCCTGTGAAAACCTGGATAAAGCAGTGGCTTTAGGCTATGAAAAAGCCATCCTCAGTGATTCTTATGCTAAATGTGTAAAGAAATAAATTTAAAAAAATACTCTGCCAAATCATTAAATAAATCCACACTAAAACAAATAAAGAGATAGAAAGAGATGTTAAATATTGTTCTTGTAGAGCCCGAAATACCCAATAATACAGGAAATATCGGAAGATTGTGTGTAGGAACTGAAAGCAGATTACACCTTGTTCATCCGTTTGGATTTGTAATTAATGATAAAAACCTGAAGCGTTCCGGATTGGACTATTGGGTGCATCTGGATGTTTCTGAATATGCAGATGTGGATGAATGGATCAGTACAATCCCTGACAGATCAAGGGTTTTTCTAATGAGCTCCCATGCCGAAAAATCATATCTTGAAACTGATTTTCAGGACGGAGACTGGCTGGTTTTCGGAAAGGAGAGTGTAGGATTGAGTAAAGAGGTTCTGGACCGTTTTGAAAATCATCTGACCATTCCTATGTCAAAACTCATCAGGAGCTTTAATATTGCCAATTCCGTTGCTTTTGTGGTGGGTGAAGCCAAGAGGCAGATCAGTCTGAAATAAAAAAGAGGTTGTTTCAGAAATGTCATTCTGAACACAGACTGAAAGTCTGCGAACGTAGTTCAGAAATGTAATAAAGAATCTCATGTTTCAGTTTGTCAATGAGATTCTTCCTTCGTCAGAAATCGAAGATTCGACGTAGTCAATGACAAAAAACAATTATTTGACTTTTGAGATAATACCTTTTGTTTTAATCGTTATGATAAGGTTTGCCCTGCAAAATCTGGTCAGCGCGGTAAAGCTGTTCTACAATAAACAGACGGATCATCTGATGGGTAAAAGTCATTTTGGATAAAGACATTTTTTCATTGGCTCTGCTGTAGATTTCTTCGGCGAAGCCATAAGCGCCTCCGATCAGAATATGTACTTTCTTGACAGAAGAATTCATCCAGGTGTCAATTTTCTGTGAAAACTCGCGGCTGGTAAACTGTTTTCCTTTTTCATCAAGAATTACCACCAGATCGTTTTTGTCAATATGGTTTAAGAATAATTTGGCTTCTTCCTTTTTAAGAAGGTCTGGGGATAGGTTTTTGGCATTTTTCACATCCGGAATTTCTGTAATTTCAAAATTCCAGTGTTTGGGTAAACGGTTGAGATAATAATTGATTAAAGAGGTAATTTCCTTATCATCTGTTTTTCCGATACAAAGTAAGCTGATTCGCATTGTAAGAAGTTTCAGAGGGCAAAGATAGGGTTTCCCGGTTAATTTGTTGCCGGTTTTTGGGTTGCAGTTTCGGGATTCAAGGTTATTTGTTTCGGGTTTCGGGATTCGAGTTGTAGGTTATATTAGTTGCGGGTTATCATGAACCTTTGACTCTCAACGTTAAACTCTCAAATTCTCCCACTCTCAAATCCCTAATCCCTAATGCCTGATCCCTAAAACCTGCCACCTGCTACCTAATATCTGCCACCTATCTTTTCCCCATTTAATTTAATTCCCCTACCTTTGTATAAAGACAAACAGATCGATGAGTGTAAAGGTTCCTAAATTTATTTTAAAGATTCAAGATTTTTTTGACAGCATCCATATTCCTGTTTTGGGAATATCACTTTGGCAGATGTTTCAGATTTATATCTCCGGGATTTTTAAAGGCAAAATAGGGAGAAAAGCGGCTGCTATTTCGTGGAGTTTTACCATAAGTCTGTTTCCGTTTATTCTGTTTTTGCTTTCTGTACTGCCTCATATGCCGCTGTATGATGAGCTTCAGTTCTATATTTTTGATGTGCTGATGCATAATGTTTTTCCATCCAACATGGAAGGAGATGTAAAAGGATACATTGTAAGCAATATCATACCAAATATGAAAGGAATCAGTAACCTGACCATTCTTCTGGCTCTTGTTTTTGCAACGAACGGTACATTTTCCCTGATCAACGGATTTAATGAAAATACAGATGAAAAATTAAGTGACGTAAAAGAGTTTATTCTTTCGTTTTTTATCACGATAGGCTTTATTACCATCGTTTTTTTAACACTGTTTGGAGTGTATTACGCAGAGGTTGTAATGAAGCTTTTTACGCCGGCTTATGATGTAACGTGGCTTGTAGACAACCTTTCCAAAATTATCGGGTTTGTTTCTTTCCCGCTTTTTTACTTTATACTTCTGACCTTATTTTACTGGCTGGGTACTGTGAAGATTACAAGATTCCGACAAGCGGTTCCGGGAGCTATTCTTACTACAGTATTATTTGTGGTTACAACGTATATTTTTGCTATTTATGTAAAAGACATAGCCCGATATAACGTTCTTTACGGGTCTATAGGAAGCATGATTCTGCTGATGGTTTGGGTGAATGTCAATGTATATCTCCTTTTATTCGGAAATGAGCTGAATATGGCGATCAGAAAACTCAGAATAGAAAAGCTGTTGTCTGATGAGATTGAGAAGGAAGCTTCAGGATATCACACCGAGATTACTGAACCGGACTTTGATAGTGATGAGGAACACAAAAGAAAATTGGAGAACCGGAAGGAAGATTAATTCTCTTCCAGTTCAGGGTTTTCTTTTGAACTTAGACTGAGTATGATAAATCCGGCAATGGCGGCGATAAAGGACGCAATCAGAATTGCAAACTTCGCTTCATCCTGAATCGGAATTTCTTCTTTGAAAGAAAGCAATGCAATAAAAATAGACATAGTAAACCCGATTCCGGCCAGCAATCCTACACCAATCATCTGAAGCCAGTTGCTGTTTTGAGGCAGTGAACTGAGCTTTAATTTAATAGCAATCAATGAAAACAGATTGATCCCAATCAGTTTACCCAATACCAATCCACAGATAATTCCCAATCCTAATGTGCTTGTAACTCCTGCCACCATTTCACTGGAAAAAGTGATATTGGTATTCGTTAAAGCAAATATCGGCATGATCAGAAAACTTACCGGAATATGAAGCTGATGCTCCAGTTTTTCCAGAGGTGAAATTTCTACATTCGAAGCATTGGTAGGAATGGAGAACGCCAGCAAAACACCTGCTATGGTTGCATGAATTCCGGAATGATGAAGGAAATACCATAAAAACAGTCCCGGGATGATGTACAATATTGTTTTAGTTACTTTTAAAAAGTTTAAAATAAAAAGTAAGGCTGTTACCCCAAAAGATAGCAGGAGATAGCTCCAGTGAATTTGCTCTGTATAGAAAATAGCAATCACGAGGATCGCTCCCAGATCATCTACAATAGCTAATGCCGCTAAAAATATCTTAATAGAGTTGGGAATTTTTTTACCCAACATCGAAATGATAGCCAGAGAAAAGGCAATATCGGTTGCCATAGGAATTCCCCAGCCATTGCTGTATTCCGTTCCTGTATTGAAAATGCTGTAGATAACAGCGGGAATAAGCATTCCGCCTACGGCTGCAAAAATAGGAAGGGAGGCATTTTTAAAAGAAGAAAGCTCACCTTCTACCAATTCCCGTTTTATTTCAAGGCCAACCAGAAGGAAGAAAACTGCCATTAATCCATCATTGATCCAGATGCTGACAGGATATTCCAATCCAAAAAGATGCGTTCCCACCACTTTGTCTAAAAAATGCTGAAAATTCTCTGCCGCAGCAGAATTGGCAATAAGCAATGAAATAAGTACACAGAAAATAAGAATAATTCCTGAGGACTGACTGTTGTTGAAAAATTTTTTAAAATAAAGAGATAAATTCATGTTTACGATTGTACCCGTCTCACTCTGGAAACACCATTAATATTTTTAAGTTTTTTAAAGGTCTCTTCCAACTGACCTTTATTTTTGACTTCGAGGTTGATATTTCCCGTGAAAACACCATTGTTGGATTCAATAGACATACTTTTCATATCCATCCCCATACTTCCGCTGATGACAGTGGTGATATCATTAATCATCCCCATTCTGTCCAGCCCTTCAATTTCAATTTTTACTCTGTTTTTGAAGCTTTCCGCATTCACCCACTTGGCAGGAATAACACGGTAATCATACTGAGCTCTCAGATTGATGGCATTCGGGCAGTTGTCACTATGCACTTTGATTCCGTCTGAAATCGTGATGAATCCGAAGATTTTGTCTCCCGGAATTACGGTACAGCATTTTGCATACGTGTAGTTAAGTTTCTCTTCGTCCTTCCCAAACACAATCATATCAAGGTTTTCCTCTTTCGGATCGTCAAAATGCAGATTTTTGTTGGGCGATTTTCTGAATCTTGAAAGTAAGTTGTTGAATACGTTTTTACTTTCTATATATTTTCTCAGGCTGCTTACATCCAGTTCATTACTTTGGAATTTAAGGAAGAGCTCCTGAGATGATTTTAAATTAAAGAACTTTTGCAGTTTATTAATTTCTTCATCATTAAAATTGATTTTGGCATGACGAAGTTTTCTCTGCAGAATTTCTTTTCCTTCTTCCACCAATTGGTTTTTCTGAGAGTTCAGATAACTTTTAATCTTGGATTTGGCCTTAGATGTCACAACAAATTCCAGCCAGTCCGATTTAGGTTTCTGGTTCTGAGAAGACAGGATGTCTACCTGATCTCCGTTTTGAAGGATGTAGGAAATAGGAACCAGTTTTCCATTGATCTTGGCACCTAAGCATTTCATTCCCAGATCGGAGTGAACAGAGAAGGCAAAATCCAGAGCGGTAGCATTAGTCGGAAGGATTTTAATTTCTCCTTTTGGCGTAAAGACAAATACTTCTTTGGAATATAAGTTAAGCTTAATGTTATCCAGAAGCTCCGAGGTGGAAAGATTCTGCTGCTGTTCCAGTACTTCACGGATCTCAGTTACCCATTTTTCAAAATTTCTGTCATCAGAACTCTGTTTGTAACCTTCTTTGTATTTATAGTGTGCAGCAACCCCTTTCTCAGCAATTTCATCCATTCTTTCGGAACGGATCTGTACTTCAATCCACTTTTTATCAGGACCTAAAACCGTTAAATGTAAACTTTCGTATCCTGTAGAGCGGGGCTGGGTAATCCAGTCACGCATTCTGGATGGGTTACTGTGGTATACATCCGTAACAATAGAGTAAATTTTCCAGGCCAGGAATTTTTCATTTTTCGCATCCGATTTATAAATAATTCTGATGGCGTAGTTGTCAAAAACCTCTTCAAAGGAAACTCCCTGTTTCAGCATTTTTCTGTAGATGGAAGAAATAGCTTTCGCGCGGCCTTTGATTTTAAAATTTAAGCCTTCTTCATGAAGTCTTTCGGATACTTCCTTCTTAAATTCTTCAATATACCTTTCACGGCTTTCCTTGGCCAGTTCCAATTTCTCCGTGATCTCGTTATAGACTTCCGGATTATTATACTTTAAAGAAAGATCTTCAAGCTCAGATTTGATATTATACAATCCAAGACGGTGAGCCATGGGAGCATAGATATACACTGTTTCCGAAGCAATTTTTTTCTGCTTATCCGGAGCCATGCTTTCCAGAGTCCTCATATTATGGAGACGGTCTGCAATTTTAATCAGAATCACTCTGAAATCCTCAGATAATGTCAGTAAGAGTTTTCTGTAGTTTTCAGACTGCACAGAGATATTCTGGTGGTTCATGATGGAAATTTTCGTCAGTCCATTCACGATATTGGCAATCTTCTCACCAAAGATTTTTTTCAGATCTTCGTAGGTATAATCAGAATCTTCAATCACATCGTGCAGAAGTGCACAGGCAATAGAAGTAGCACCCAGACCAATCTCTGTTGCTACAATTTTAGCAACAGCAATAGGGTGGTAGATGTAAGGTTCCCCGGATTTTCTCCTTTGATCCTTGTGGGCATCCAGCGCGATATCGAATGCCTTTCGGATGAGCTTGTTATTTTCCTCATCCAATGTTCTGTATGTATTAGAGATCAGGTCCTTATATCTGGCAAGGATCTCTTTATTCTCTTGTTCTAAATCGTAGCTCATTTGTGCACATGCCTATAATTAGACGAAAATACGAAATTTTTTACTTTTTTCAAACATAAAAGATCCGCAGTATAACACTACGGATCTCCGGCTATTAGATTTTATATCGATTAGAATTTCACTTCAGAATTCATACCGTCACTTGACGTTTTGATTTTAATATCAGGGCTGCTGTGGATTTCTGCTCTGTTTCTTGCATCAATATATTTTTTGATGGTATCATAATTGGTTTCATTGATCTTCATGTTTTCAAATAAATAGGATTTCAATGCAGCATTCTGAATAAATGCATTACGTGCAAGATCAATCTGATTAAGGTCATTTACGGTAACACTTGCCAGAAATTGAGAATTACCGGAACCATCAGTAAGGTATACAATATAATCTGAGTTTTCAAATCCTGAATTTTCCAGATCACTTTCCAGTTTTTTGTAGTCGCTGTGATGACCAAATACTCCAGCTAATATATGTGACATAGTTAATTGGTTTTAAGTTCCCATTAAAGTTACTAATAATTTTCTGATTATCATTGCATTTAAGGCAATATAATTTGTTAATTAACATTCTGTTTTTAATAGAAAAAGATAATATTTAAAAATAATTATTGAACGGGTGTTTAATTTTAACAATCGGATAATAGACAATAGCATCGGATGATGATGTATTTAAATTCCTTTATTTACTGTACTATAATAAAAAGCCCCGAAATAAATTCCGGGGCTTCCATTGGTTAAATAATGATTAATTAAATTCTTTCGTTTTTAATTTCTTCTACAATTTCAGGATTTAAAAGCGTACTGATATCTCCAAAATTACTGAAGTCACCTTCGGCAATTTTTCTTAGAATTCTACGCATGATCTTTCCGGAACGGGTTTTCGGAAGCCCGGAAACAAACTGTATCTTATCCAGTTTCGCAATGGGTCCGATCTGATCCGAAATTAACTGATTGATCTCCTTTTTAAGATTTTCCTTATCACGTCCTTCTCCGGTTTCTTTAAGCATTACATAGCCATACAGCGCATTTCCTTTGATGTCATGAGGGTAACCTACAATGGCGGATTCTGCAACAGCCGGATGCTGGTTGATGCTGTCTTCAATAGGAGCTGTCCCAAGATTATGCCCTGAAACGATAATTACATCATCTACACGCCCGGTAATTCTGTAATAGCCCACTTCATCTCTCAAAGCTCCGTCTCCTGTAAAATATTTTCCAGGGAAAGCTGTAAAATAAGTTTCTTTATATCTTTGGTGGTCTCCCCAGATGGTTCTTGCGATTCCCGGCCATGGAAAACGGATACAAAGATTTCCTGTCACCTGATTTCCTGTGATTTCATTGCGCTTATCATCCATCAGAACGGGTTGTACACCTGGAAGTGGAAGAGTAGCATAAGTAGGCTTTGTAGGCGTCACAAAAGGAAGAGGTGAAATCATAATTCCTCCGGTTTCCGTTTGCCACCATGTATCTACAATCGGACATTTTTTCTTTCCCACATGATCGTTGAACCAGTGCCATGCTTCATCGTTGATGGGCTCACCTACAGAACCAATGACTTTCAGAGAACTCAGATCATGCTTATCCACCCATTCAGCACTTTCTTTTGCTAAGGAACGGATCGCAGTAGGTGCCGTATAAAACTGAGTGATCTTGTGTTTTTCAATCACTTCCCAGAAACGGTCCGGTTCCGGATAAGTAGGAACGCCTTCAAAGATCACTGTAGTAGCACCATTCAGCAGCGGCCCGTAAAGAATATAGGAGTGTCCTGTGATCCATCCGATATCTGCCGTACACCAGTAAATATCATTTTCTTTATAGTTGAATACATTTTTAAAAGTATATGCGGTGTACACCATATACCCGGCGCAGGTGTGCAGCATTCCTTTAGGTTTTCCTGTAGATCCGGAAGTATAAAGAATGAAAAGAGGATCTTCAGAATCCATAATGACAGTAACAAAATCAGGAGAAGCTTTTTCATACAGATCGGCCATCCAGTAATCTCTTCCTTCTTGCATTTTAATTTCGTTGTGGGTTCTTTTTACAACAAGAACTTTTTCCACGGTCGGCGTTTTTTCCAGCGCATCATCTACAATGCTTTTCAGATCCAGAACTTTATTACCTCTGTAGCTTCCGTCCGATGTGATAACCATTTTGGCTTCACAGTCATTGACCCTTGAAGCCACTGCTGAAGCTGAGAATCCTGCAAAAATAACAGAATGAACAGCTCCCAGTTTTGCACAGGCAAGCATCGTAACAGCCAGTTCAGGAATCATAGGAAGATAAATACAGACCCTGTCTCCTTTTTCAATACCCATATCGCGCAAAACATTGGCCGTTTTATTCACCCGGGTGTATAATTCGCTGTAAGAAATATACTGTGCTTCTTCCTTAGGATCGTTGGGTTCCCAGATGATTGCTGTTTTTTCTCCTCTGATGGTAAGATGTCTGTCGAGACAGTTTTTGGTAATATTGAGTTTCGCATTTTTAAACCAGGTGATCTTCGCTTCATTCATGTCGTACTTAACAACCTTGCTCCATCTCTGATACCACACGAAGTTTTGATCTGCAACTTTATCCCAGAATTTTTTAGGATTTTTGATAGACTTCTTATAGTCTTCAAAATATTGTGGTAAATCTTCTATTAAGTAATTTCTCATATCCCTATCGTTTTTTGAAATTTGAATTTATTATATTTTAAATTTATGTTTAATTTCCTATTTAAGCTCTATAAACCTGGATTTTTTCCTGGATTTCCTCAATGATTTTTTCATCATCAATAGTGGATGGAATCTGAAAATCTTTACCGTCCAGCAGTGTCCGGATCAGCTTTCTTAAAATTTTTCCGGATCTCGTCTTGGGTAAACGTTTGACAACCATTACGTTTTTTAAAAAAGCAACTGCTCCGATTTTGTTGCGAACCATCTGAACGATATCTTTTTCAATATCTTCTTCAGAAATCGCCGAGCCGTTTTTCAAAACCACTGTGGCAAAAGGAACCTGTCCTTTTAAATCATCATCAATACCTACAACGGCACATTCGGCAACATCAGGATGTGAGGAAACAATTTCTTCCATTTCAGAGGTCGAAAGCCTGTGTCCTGCTACATTAATCACATCATCCACTCTTCCTGTAATGAAAATATAGCCGTCTTCATCCTGAATAGCACCGTCTCCCGAAAAATAATACCCTTTATACTGAGACAGGTAACTGCTTTCAAAACGGGCGTAGTCTTTCCATATTCCAAGCATGGCGCCAGGTGGGAGGGGAAGTTTGATCACCAGATAACCTTCATGATGAGGATTGAGTTCGTAACCGTTTTCATCAAATATTTTAATATCATATCCCGGAACAGGCTTTCCTGCAGATGCTCTTTTGATCTGATAATTTTCATCATGAGTCAACAACCCCAGCATTGGCCAGCCGGATTCTGTCTGCCACCAATGGTCTATTGCCGGAACACCAATATGTTCTGCAAACCAGTCCAAAGTGGCAACATCGCATCTTTCACCAGCGAGAAACTGTTTTTTAAAATGGGTTAAATCGTATTTTTTTACCAGTTCTCCGTTCGGATCTTCTTTTTTAATAGCTCTGATAGCAGTAGGGGCCGTAAACATCACCGAAACTTTATATTCTGAGATAATTCTCCAGAAAGTTCCTGCATCAGGAGTCATGATGGGTTTTCCTTCAAAAATAACAGTCGTGTTTCTATTGATTAAGGGTCCGTACACGGAAAAGCTATGGCCAACCGCCCATCCGAAGTCTGAAGCAGCCCAATACGTTTCTCCCGGTTCTACACCATAGATATAAGTCATTGAGAATTGTAATGCAGTGGCATAACCTCCCGTGTCACGAACGATCCCTTTAGGCTTTCCGGTAGTTCCTGAGGTGTAAAGAAGGTAAAGCGGATGAGTGGATTCTACAGAAACGCAGTCCGCAGGAGCTGATTTTTCTAACAGTTCTTCATAATCAATCAATCCGTCAAACATCTCATCCTGATTATCTACTAATTTTCTGTTGTATACAACAATATTGTCTACTTTGTCCTGAGCCAGCTCAATTGCTTTTTCTACCAGTGGCAGATAAGGGATTCTCTTTGCAATTTCCACACCGGCTGTAGCTGTGATTAAAACTTTCGGTTTGCAGTCATCAATTCTGACAACAAGCTCGTGAGGAGCAAAGCCTCCGAAAACCACATTGTGAATCACCCCGATTCTTGCGCATGCCAGCATGGCAAAAAGTGTCTGCGGAATCATAGGCATATAAATAACGGCTGTGTCTCCTTTTTTTAATCCTAAAGAAACCAGTCCTCCAGCCAGTTTTGCTATTTCCTCTTTTGCCTGATGAAATGTGTAGGTTTTCTTCTGATGGGTTACAGGAGAATCATAGATAATTGCAACCTGATCCCCGAATCCGTCTTCAATGTGTCTGTCAATGCATAAGTAACACATATTGAGCTTTCCGTCAGAAAACCACTGTGGGTAATCGTTCTCACCATTGGAAAGAATCTGTTGCGGAAATTCAAACCATTGTATTTTCCCGGCCTGTTCCTTCCAGAAGTCTTCTTTGTTTTCTATGCTTTGTTTAAATAAGGTATCTGTATTCATATCAATATTAAGGTCAATAGTTGTGTTTAGTGTCTGCATGTCATTGCGAGCCGCATGCGAAGCAATCTCTTAAAACATCTCCTCAATCTGCTGCATCAGTTTCTTAATCGAGTAGGGTTTTGTAACGTAAGCGTCAGCTCCCATTTCCAATCCTTTTTCAATATCTCTTGGGTTATTTTTAGCACTTAGAAAAATCACTTTGGTGTCTTTCAGTTTTTCATCCTGTTTAATAAGATCCAAGGTGCTGTAGCCATCCAGATTCGGCATCATAATATCGAGAAGAATCACATCCGGAACCATGGTTTTCAAAAAGTCAAGGACTTCCATTCCGTCACGGGCAATATAAACATCATATCCGTTTTTCTTAAAGCTGTATTCCAACGACATCAATATTTTGTGTTCGTCATCCGCAATGATTATCTTTCTCATAAGAAGGTTTTAATGGTGTTCAACTTCATCTGTAATCTCTTTTTTAGTTTTTTTGGGAATGTTGATGGTGAAAGTTACGCCCAGCCCGCTGTTTTCTGCTTTTATACTTCCTCCATGTGCCTCTACAATTTTTTTGGAAATGGCTAATCCCAGTCCGCTTCCTGTAGGCTTTAATATGTTTTGGTTTTTCGATTGATAAAATTTATCAAAAATCATTTCCAGATCCTCTTCCGGAATATGCTTTCCGGTATTGAAGATGGTAATGATCAGCTGCTGATCTTTTTCAAACAATTTGGTCTGAATGGTGCCATGTTCTTCCGTAAATTTTAAAGCATTTCCCCAGATATTCTGAAACAGCTGAATCATTCTTGCTTCATCATATTCAAATATAGACTGATTCAGGAGATTAACTTCACTTAAATGAATATTTTTCTGCTGTATCAGGTGAAGGAGCGGACTCAATGCTTTTTTATACGTGTCAACAATATTATTTTCCTGAATATGCAAAGAGATTTCACCATGCTGCAATTTATCCAGATAAAGAATATCATTGATGATTTCGCTTAATCTGTCGGATTCTGTGATGATGTTGTTTAAAAACTCCTGTTTGATGTCAAAAGGGATATCATCGTCATCCGCTAAAATTTCTCCTGCTGAACGGATGGCCGTAATCGGAGTTCTTAGCTCGTGAGCGACAGAATCCAGAAAATCGTCTTTTTGACGGTCTTTAATAATCAGACTTTCATTGGCAGTCCTCAGATCATTAGACAGTTTCTGAAGTTCTGCAGACTGTTCGGTAAGCTTTTTATTCAAGCTGATATTTTCCTGCGATTCTTCGAGAATGTTTAAAACTTCTTTTAAAGATATTTTATCTTCCTTGGTTACTCCTTCAATCAATATTTTTGCGGAAGCTGTACCGATTCTTCCGGCCAAAAGGTTTTCTGAGAATTTGATAAACCTTGAATCGGCTGTCTCAGTATTGGAGTCGATGTTATATTTTAAATTAAAAATCCTTAAGGCCTGTTCCGTTTTATTCTTACCTAAGAAACGTTCCAGAATATTCTGAATATCAGATATGTAGGCTGTTCCGCGCCAGATGAAAGCATTTTCGTGATTCTGAATGTACTTATCAATATCTACGTAAAGCTCAGCAAAGTTTCTTTCGCGGTAATTTCCTTTTGAACTTACGGAAACTATGGTAAACAGGCTTGTATTGACCAGCATCGACCAGAAAAAGATCTGTGGAATTCTTCCTAAATAAGGAATGGTAAAAAAACCGAAAGCATTATACATATCCCTCAAGACCCCTTTAAATTCCTGATTGTACGAAAAATAATACTGGGGAATAATCAGCCCGAAATAGCATATTACCAATCCGGCTAAAAGTCCTGTAACAGCACCTTTATAGCTTCCTCTTCTCCAGAATAAAGCTCCGAAAAATGCAGGTGCCAGCTGTGCAATCACGACAAATGAGATTAATCCTACCGAATCCAGGGAAGTTTTCAAAATGAAATACTTGTAGAAGGCAAAAGCCATAATGATCAATGCGAAAATACTGAACTTCCTGATATTGGTGATGATTCTTGTATTTTGCTCCTCGCTTTCAGATTTTAATTTTCCCAGCAATCCGTATGGAATGATGAGGTTGTTGGAAAGCATGATGGATAAAGTAATGGCAGAGATAATGATCATGGAAATACATGAGCTTAATCCTCCAAGAAAGACGAATACTGTGATCAAAGTATTGTCGAAATGTTGTGGAATCAGAATAGAGTAGAACTCAGGATTTACTTTCTGTCCGTCAAAAATTAATCTTCCTCCCCAGGCAATCGGGAAAATAAATACAGTAAAGATTAGAAGGTAAAGCGGAAAAAACCAAATAGCTGTTCTGATGTGCTTTTCCTGCCTGTTTTCAACAATAGCAGTGTGGAACTGTCTTGGGAGAATGCAGATCGCTGTTGCGGAAATCATGCAGAGAACCATCCAGTTCAGGGCACCTTCAATTCCGTTGAAGGTGTTTTTTTCTTTAAAATCTTCAAATTTACTGGCTTTCTCATAAATATCTGAGAAACCATCAAAAACATAATAAATGACAAAAAATCCGAGAATAATAATAAAAAATAGCTTTAAAAAACTTTCCAGAGCAATGGCAGAGATAATTCCAAGCCGTTTTTCTGAAGCATCCACATATCGTGTTCCATAATAAGAAGAAAATAAAGCGATTAAAATTACCACGAAAGTTGCATTATCAGTCAGAATGTCTTTCGACATCGGAGTTTCAGTTACCAGATGGAAGGTTTCCGAAATGGCTTTAATCTGCAGCCCGATATAAGGAACGATTGCCAAAAGGCAGACTATCGTGATAATGGCACTCAGGCTTCTGCTGTTCCCGTATCTCAATGAAATGAAATCGGCCAGGCTGCTTATTTTGTTGACCCTTGAAATTCTTACAATCCGGGTATTGATATAGATCCATGCCGGAATAATCATAATAGGTCCAATGTAAATTGGTAAATAGTTTAATCCGCTTGTCGCTGCCACACCGATACTTCCATAATACGTCCAGGCAGTACAATATACAGCAAGAGATAAAGCATAGATGTATGGATTATTGATCCAAAGCTTGCTTCTTTTCTTCTCTGCCAGGTAGGCAACTAAGAAAAGGAGGGCCAGATAAAACAGAACGACAAAAAATAATGCGAAACTACTCATCATGTCTTTTTACAATTACAAAAGAAATCACAATGGAAATCATCCAGACCACGAACAGGTAAATAAGGATCATAGGATAGCCCAAAACTTCCCTGTCACTATTGAAAAGCAGTGAAATAGGAATGCTGAAAGCAATCATAAGCCCTACGCTCAGTATGATAAGTTTTTGTTCATGTCTTTTTTTCATAATTATTTTATTTCCTTACTGAAGCATATCGCTTCTTCACGTCCGATGTAAATTCCATAATTTTCAATGACCTTATATTCGTTTTTCAGATAAAACTTTATGGCATTGTCATTTTTTTTACGGGTTTCCAGATAGATGTATTTATAGTCGAATTGTTTTGCGGCTTTTTCTAACGCCGAGAGAATCTTTCCGCCTAGGCCTATATTTTTTTCCAGGGAGAACATGCGTTTAATTTCACATATTTCTGGTGAAAGGGGGCGAAAACCTCCACAGGCTATGGGTTTTTCATCACTTACAGCAATGAGGAACAAAGCTTTCTCCTGAGAAAAGTCATCAAGGTTTGCACTTTTGCTTCCACTCTCACCAGAGATTGTAATAAGAGAAGTATTTAATCTGCAGATGAGGTCAATAACGTTCTTATCCTGAGAAGGACGTGGAATTGCTTTAATCGTGATATCCATTTTTTTATAATTGATAACAGATCATTGATGAATGCCGCATTCATCAATGATCTGTTTTTTGCTTTTAAATTTTATCGTCAGAATATTCTCCTTTTAAGGCGTAATAACCAAAAACTGCCATTCCGCCCGAGATAATGGGCATCAGTACAAAAAGAATAATGATGCCAAAAACCAGATCTTCCTGTTTTCCGGAAGTTATTTTCGGGATTCCCAGTACGGTAATTCCGAAGTAACCCACAATTACTGCTATTGCGATCCAGAGAATGCCTAATATTTTTTTTAGTCCGTTCATTTTAGTAGTTTTAAAATTAATAAAAATTTGAGTGATTCAGTACCTAATCGTGAAGATTATTGTTCTTATTTTTAAGATAAAATAATCCGATGATCAAACATACGGCAGCGACTCCAATCGGGTACCAGAGTCCTTCCAGATACCATGTTGTATGTCCTGCTTCTTTTCCTGTAGTTACCAGATAAGTGGCTACCGCCGGAAGAAGTCCTCCGAATACCCCGTTTCCAATATGATAAGGTAATGACATTGAGGTGTAACGGATTCTCACAGGAAACATTTCAACAAGGAAAGCCGCGATAGGTCCGTAAACCATGGTTACAAAGATCACCTGGATGAAAACAAGGAATACCAGGTACCATTTGGTGTTGTCACTTAATTTTAAACTTTGAGAAACTTTGGCTTCCTCCGGTTTTCCGTCTTTCATAGCAACTCCTGATGGAGACCAATGAACTACGCTGTCTTTTTTAATTAAAGTTCCGTCTGTATAAAGTGTTTCTTTGTGAAAAGTCACCAGGCTGTCTGTCGCAATATCATTGTGGATTTTCGCCGTTCTTTTTTCTGTAATTCCATTTGCTGCAATTGTTTTGTTTTCGAGGTTTACACTTTTAAACATGCTGTCGTAAATAGGTCTGTACGCTAAAATAGCGATCAGCATTCCGGTCATCATCACTGCTTTTCTGCCGATTTTGTCAGAAAGCCATCCAAAGAATACAAAGAAGGGTGTTCCTAAAAATAAAGCCGTAGCCATCAATGAATCTACCTGCGCCGATTCTACATTCATGACCTTTTGAAGGAAACTCATGGCATAGAATTGTCCTGTATACCAGATCACACCTTGTCCCATCGCAGCCCCGAATAAAGCCAATAGTACAAATTTGAAATTGTATTTGTTTCCGAAACTTTCCTTTAAAGGGTTTTTGGATGTTTTTCCCTCACTTTTGGCTTTCGCAAAAAGAGGAGATTCTTTCATGTTCTTTCTGATAATGTAAGATACGGCCACCATCAAAATGGAGATCCAGAATGGAACTCTCCATCCCCACGTATCAAATTCTTCTGCAGAAAGAGTGGTCTTGGTGATCAGAATAACAATTAATGAAATGAAAAGTCCGGCTGTTGCTGTTGTCTGGATCCAGGAGGTCCAGTATCCGCGGCGATGAGGTTGTGCGTATTCTGCGACATACGTGGCAGCACCTCCGTATTCACCTCCTAAAGCAAGCCCCTGAAGTAATCTTAAAATTAA
The DNA here is from genome assembly GCF_059587025.1 of Chryseobacterium sp. DZ-32. Classification (NCBI taxonomy): domain Bacteria; kingdom Pseudomonadati; phylum Bacteroidota; class Flavobacteriia; order Flavobacteriales; family Weeksellaceae; genus Chryseobacterium; species Chryseobacterium sp. DZ-32. The sequence continues at coordinate 64,592 of NZ_JCAIOM010000015.1, read as the reverse complement.
AACCAAAACCGGCGCCAGAAATCCAATGGTTTCATAACTTGGAATACATCCGATCAGGAAAGTGGAAAATCCCATAATCAGTAACGTAACCAGGAAAGTATATTTTCTTCCGATAAGATCTCCCAGTCTCCCGAAAAATAATGCCCCGAAAGGTCTTACTACAAATCCGGCAGCAAAAGTGGCCAGGGTAGATAAAAATGCGGCAGTAGGATTATCCGCAGGGAAAAATTTGGTGGCTAAAACAACGGCCAGACTTCCAAAGATATAGAAGTCATACCATTCTATCAATGTTCCGAGAGATGAGGCAGTGATCACACTCCAGATGGTGCGGTTTTTCTGCCTGTCGGTCATATTTTCGTAGCTTTCGTGATGATTTTCGCTCATATTGATTAGTTTTTGATGTTAGTGGAATAGGATTATTAATTTGAATTTTTTGAACCGTTAAGGGCTTTGAATGAAACTATTTCAAAAAAGTGTCATTCTGAATGAAATGAAATGTAATGAAGAATCTCATGTGTGTCTGGATGTCAGTAAGATTCTTCATTCGTCAGAAATCGAAGATTCGACTTAGTCAATTCCCAATCCATCTTAATTCTTAATGGTTCAAATTTTAAAGGTAGATTTGAAACTGTACAATAAATTCTCCTTTAGAAGAAGGACTTTCCGTAGGATTTGTATAAACAGGTCTTGTGGAATACTGTGTCGTTATTTTTGCGTGATGTCCGTCTATAAACCAATTGGCTCCGACATCAAACTGAGATGAAGATTTATCAAAAGCCTCAAAACTTTTATGAGTATAAGCAGCAAAAGGCTGTATTCTGATTTTTGGCTTTTCTGCCTGACTCGGTAATAGTAAACCTGCCTGAGCGTAGATAATATTACCTGTTCCAATGGTTGGCTGTAGATTTCCTGGTCCTGCAATGGCTTTATTCCCTATAAAATTAGGATCAGAGGCGCCAATATTCATGGTTCCCAGATTTCTTACATAGTTCGGTCCGAAATTGTAATTATAATATCCGGCATAGGCAGAAACGGCCATTTTATTTTTTGCCTCACCCAAAGGAATATCTGCAAACGCATCTACAGCAAAAAGGGTAATATCATGTTTTTCAATGTTTGAATTGACAGAAGTTCTTGTTCCGTCAGCCTGATGATAAAAACCGGCACCTACATTGAAGACTTTTTTTGTTCCCAGGTAAGATCCAACTTTAAAAGGAAGTGTGTTGGATTCTTCATCAAGGAACTGATATTCAACATACCCTGCTTTTGAAAAACTTGGATTTCCATTATTGTCTACGGCTACTGCTTTTGAAGGATCTGTTACATTCACAGGAACAAGATCTGTGGCGAAAGGTTTATTTAAACTGAAACGATATTCCAGTTTTCCGTACTTTCCTTTGGCAAACATTCCAAGCTGTCTTGCAAACTGATCTGAATTATCAATCAAAGGCCATGAAAAAACAGGAGAATCTAATGTAAGGAAGTTAAGCGTGGAAGCCATGGTCATACGGGAAAGCCCCATATAGTAGTGTAGTCCGGCCCCTAAAGTTAAACTGAATTTTCCCGCTTCTCCAGGTAAAATAACTGCATATTCGTTCCAGGCATCATGAAAGAACAGCTGGGTTTTCTTTCCGTTTCCATAACCTCCTGTTCCTGAGGTGCCTGAAGCGCCGCCATTGATGAAAGTCTGATTATTAATTCCGAAATGGAGCAGGATCATATATCTCTTAGAGATCTGTGCGTATGTTAATGCACGTAACCTTCTGTTTCCCAGACTCCATGAGTTGTCAGTGGGTTCACCGCCTACCATGGTTCCGGGGTTCATAGATGTATTTCTTACCCAAAACTGGTCCCATAAAATAAATCTGACGAATTTATCCCCGTTTTGGTTGAGGTTAAGTTTTAAGCCACTGCCATAATCAGGAGAACCTTGTGAGTATAAGGAACTACTGATTAAAGCTAATCCAATGAATGTAAGTAATTTCTTCATAAATTATCAATTTTTGGCGTTGTTTTTTGTGAATGCCAAATTGTAATTAATAATTTATTTATGAAAATTTAATATATATTAGTGGTAATAGTATAGTTGGTATTTGATAGACTTTGATTTTCGGGATTCGGGGTTCGAGGTTTGGTGTTTAAGATTTTAAAATCATACTTTTTTTTAAATATTTGATATAAAGTTATTTATAAGAGTATTTTTACCTCTGTTTTTAAACCTCATGACTCGCATCCCGAAACCCCGCACCCCGCATCCCGCATCCCGTAACTCGTACCCCGTACTACTTCTTAAACCGTTCCCACTTAATCAGCATATACTTATCGGCAAATTGGGTGATGATAATTCCGGAGTTTTTAATATTCTCTTCCTGAGCGATATATTCAATCAGTTCGCTCTGCTTTAGTATCTTATAAACAGGATGGAATTCGGAATGGGGAGGTCTTGTGATATTGTATTTTTTAATCCATGAGCTTATGGTAACATGAGAAACACCGATAATTCTTTCAATTTCACGGTAACTTAAACCTTCCAGATAAAGCTGAAGAGCTTTGGTTACGTAGTAATCGTCAATTTGTTTTCCCAGTTTTTTAACAGTAAAATAATAATTGCAGTCTTTGCAGTGGAAGCGCTGTTTATTGTTGATAATGCCGCTTTTTACTACTTTGATACTCTTGCATTTAGGACAGGTGTTTTCCATAACTATATTATTTTAGCAAATATATAATAAATTAGCAAATGTATATTTTTAAATAAAGATAATTTTACCTGTTTAAAATTTTAAAACAAAAAAAATATCTTTTTTATTTGGATTTAAAAGAAATTATATTTTAAATTTGCCAAAAAATTTAGATAAATAAATGGAAATAGAAATTTCCTCATGCGAACATCTAATGTATGTGAGTGAAATACAGCAGGAAATGTACGATTCTGCACAGCGTAGAGGAACGGGGATCGCAAAACGTTCCATAGAATATTTGAGTAAGAAGATTTCAGAAGGCAATGCTGTGGTTGCCACTGAAAACGGTGAGTGGGTAGGTTTCTGTTATATAGAGACCTGGTCGCATGGGAAGTTTGTGGCCAATTCGGGGCTGATTGTGTCACCGAAATTCAGGAACGGGGGAGTAGCGACTCAGATCAAGCAGAAAGTTTTCCAGTTATCTAGAGACAAATATCCGGATGCGAAAGTATTTGGATTAACAACAGGTTTGGCAGTGATGAAAATCAATAGTGATTTGGGATATAAACCCGTGATCTATTCTGAACTGACTCAGGATGAAGAATTCTGGAACGGATGCAAGAACTGCGTGAACTATGAGATTTTAATGATGAAGGAACGCAAAAACTGTCTGTGTACAGCCATGTTATTTGTTCCGGAAAACGATAAAAAAAAAGAGGAGGTAGTGAATAATCTGCCTGAAAATAAATATGATGGAATGATTCAGAAAGATTTTGATGAATTCCATGTGACCATTAATAAAAATAAAAAGAGTCCAGATGAAAAAGAAAGTCATCTTAGCGTTTAGCGGAGGTTTAGATACTTCCTACTGTGCTAAATATCTTAGTGAAACACTAGGGTATGATGTGTATGCTGTTACTGTAAACACCGGAGGTTTTTCAAAAGAAGAAGAAAAAGAGTTGGAAAGAAAAGCCTTAAACCTTGGAGTAAAAGAGTACAGGTGCGTAGACGCTCAGGAAGATTACTATAATTCATGTGTGAAATATTTGATTTTCGGGAATGTATTGAAAAATAATACATATCCTCTATCGGTAAGTGCTGAACGTACTATTCAGGCGCAGGAGATTGCAAAATATGCCATTGAAGTACAGGCAGATGCCATTGCTCACGGAAGTACAGGAGCTGGGAATGATCAGGTTCGTTTTGATCTCATCTTCCAGGTAATGTGTCCGAATATCGAAATCATTACGCTTATCCGTGATATGGCTTTATCCCGTGAGGAAGAGATTGAGTTTTTGAAGCAGCATGGGTATGAAATGGAATTCCATAAAGCTCAATATTCTGTTAATAAAGGACTTTGGGGAACTTCAGTAGGTGGTAAAGAAACTTTAACTTCAAGAAATTACCTGCCGGAAGAAGCTTTTCCGTCCCAGATTAAAGAAACTCAGCCTTCAGAACTTGAAATTGAGTTTAAAAACGGAGAAGTTATAGCTGTCAATGGAGAAAGCTTTGACCACTGTGTATACGCCATTCAAAAAATAGAAGAACTGGCTTCAGCATATGGAATTGGCCGTGATATCCATGTAGGTGATACTATTGTTGGGATTAAAGGACGTGTGGGGTTTGAAGCAGCTGCAGCATCGGTGATTATCAAAGCGCATCATTTATTGGAAAAACATACGCTTTCAAAATATCAGCAAATGATGAAGTCGCAGTTATCCGACTGGTATGGAAACTGGCTTCATGAAGCGCTTTTCTTAGATCCTGTGATGAGAAATATTGAGTCTTTCCTGACAGATTCTCAGAAAACAGTAACCGGGAAAGTATTTGTAACTCTTCATCCTTACAGATTTATTTTGAATGGAATTGAATCTGATCATGATCTGATGTCCGACAAATTCGGAAGCTATGGAGAAGCGAACAGAGCATGGACAGGCGATGATGTGAAAGGATATACGAAGATTGTAAGCAATTCTTTAAATATTTACCACCAGATTAACCAAAATATCAACTAGTTCCGCAAGGACGATGTAATGAAAGGCAGAACAAAATGCTGTCAGAATTAAAATGAAGAAAACAGTAGGAATTATTGGTGCCAACGGTTATACAGGAAGTGAGCTGATACGCTTACTGGCTTTTCATCCCCATGTGACATTGAGTTTTTTATATAGTCGTTCGAATTCGGGAACAAGAATTTCGGATCTGTACCCGGATTTAACGACGGTTTGTGAAATGGTTTTGACGGATAAATCTGAAGACGTAGATATTCTTTTTCTGTGTCTTCCGCATAAAGAAAGTCAAAACTGGTTAACGCAGAACCCTGTCAAGGATGAAACGCTGGTGATTGATCTTGGAAACGATTTCCGCTTAGAAGGAAATTTCGGAAGCAGAAATTTTATCTACGGATTGCCGGAAATTAATAAAAAACAACTAGTGGGTGCTAAAAGTATTGCGAACCCGGGATGTTTTGCTACGGCCATTCAGTTGGCTTTGTTGCCATTGGCGGAGAAAGAAGTGTTAAATGAAGTTTTTACTACAGGAATTACAGGTTCTACAGGAGCCGGGCAGTCTCTGCAGGCAACGACTCATTTTACCTGGAGAAATGATAATGTTTCAGCCTATAAAACATTAACTCATCAACATGTGGATGAGATTTTGCAGCAGCTGATTGCATTCAATAATAAAGAAGTAAACCTGAACTTTGTTCCTTGGAGAGGAGATTTTGCAAGAGGGATTTTTACAAGTTCCACCATGAAGACGGAGCTGGAGCTGGAGGAAATAGAACATTTGTATCAGGATTTTTATGCAGAGGAGCCTTTTGTTACAGTAAGCAGGAAGGCAGTGGATTTAAAGCAGGTTGTCAATACCAATCGCTGTGTGATTCAAATCGAAAAGAGTGGAAATGTTGTCGTTATTCACTCAGCGATTGACAATTTGTTAAAAGGTGCTTCGGGGCAGGCCGTACAGAATATGAATCTGGCTATGAACTGGGAGGAAAATGCAGGATTAAACCTGAAACCGATAGCATTTTAAATTGACGGTAAGTAATTGAGAATTTTAACAGAAAGTAAATCCGACTTAGGAAAATGGAGCGTTAAGAAAATTAATTCTATGAACGTTAAGAAAATTCTACTGTTCGAAGTGCGAGGAAAATAGAAAACCGAAGAACCAATTCGGATTTCGCACAAGTTTTAGAATTTTTAGTGAATAGAACTAATTTTTAACGGAAGTTTCCAGGTCTTGAACTTTTGTTTCTTTTGTTTTAAGACAAAAGAAAAATAAAAAATAAAAAAATGAATTTATTCAACGTATATCCATTATTCAACATAAATCCGGTTAAAGCACAGGGATCTTTTCTGTGGGATGACAAAGGAGAGCAATATCTTGATTTTTACGGAGGTCATGCTGTGATTTCTATCGGGCACAACCATCCACACTATCAGAATAAGCTGAAAGATCAGCTTGAAAAAATTTCTTTCTATTCCAATTCTGTTCAGAATGAATTGCAGACGGAGTTAGCGGAAAAACTGGGTAAACTTTCAGGATATGAAGATTATAACCTTTTCCTGTGTAATTCCGGAGCAGAAGCCAATGAAAATGCATTGAAGCTGGCTTCATTTCATAACGGAAAAAGCAAAGTGCTTTACTTTTCAGGCTCATTTCACGGCAGAACCTCTGCAGCGGTTTCAGTAACTGATAATCCGAAAATTGTAGCTCCGGTTAATTTTTCTGAAAGATTCATCAAATCAGAATGGAATGATATACAAGAGCTTGAAGAAACCTTTGAAAAATTTGGAAATGAAATTTCATCCGTAATCATCGAAGGAATTCAGGGAGTAGGAGGAATTATGATTCCAACACCGGAATTTTTATCTAAAATCAAAGAATTATGTGAAAAATATGATACTGTTCTTATTTTGGATGAAGTGCAGTCCGGGTATGGGAGAAGCGGATATTTCTTTGCGCATCAGGAATTTGGTGTAGAAGCAGATATTATTACTACGGCTAAAGGAATGGGAAATGGTTTCCCTGTGGGCGGAGTTTTAATCCATCCTAAATTCCAGGCAAGCAACGGTTTGCTGGGAACGACATTTGGAGGAAACCACCTTGCCTGTGCCGCTTCTATTGCTGTGCTGGATGTCATGAAAGATGAAAATCTTCTTGAAAATGCGCAACAGATGGGTGAGTATATTGAAAATGAAATTAAAGATTTACCACATATTAAATCTATCCGAAGGAAAGGATTGATGATCGGAATAGAACTCGACAGAGACTGTTCAGAAGTAAGGAAAGAATTACTGTTCGATCATCATATTTTCACTGGAAACTCTAATGATAAAAGTGTTTTAAGGATTCTTCCGGCACTGAATATCAAAAAAGAGGAAACGGATCTTTTCATCAATGCTTTGAAAGCAGTGCTTGGAAATATTTAAACCATAAAAGTCACAAAAGAATTTAAACACTTAAGTGATTTTAAGAAAATACTACAGGCTTAAGAAGTGCACTTAAGTTTTCGAAAATCTTTGATTTTCTTCTTCTGTGAGCTTATATATTTTCAAAATAATCAACTTTTAAAACTTAAGTGTTCTAAAGTGTTTTAGTAAAAACTTTTGTGCCTTTTGTGGTTAGATCAACAATCAATGTGTAAACACAATCTTTAAAATTAGTTTAAAATGAAAAAATTTACCTCTGTAAGTGATGTAGAAAACTTACAGGAAATCATAAAAAAAGCTTTACAGATAAAAGCAGACCCCCTTACTGAAACACAAAAAGGAAAGGGAAAAACAATCGGACTTGTATTTTTAAATTCAAGTTTGAGAACCCGTCTGAGCAGTCAGATTGCAGCTCAAAATCTTGGGTTGAATGTATTGACGTTAAATGCAGCACAGGAAGCCTGGAATCTTGAATTTGCTGATGGAGCGGTAATGAACGGAGACACGGTAGAACATATCAAAGATGCTATTGAAGTGTTAAATCAATATTGTGACATCATTGCGGTACGTTGTTTTGCAGGGATGAAGAGCAAAGAAGATGATGTGAATGAAAGCATCCTGACCCAGTTTGAAAAGCATGCAAAAGTACCTGTCATTTCTCTGGAATCAGCTACACGCCATCCTTTACAAAGTCTTGCAGATTGCATCACCATTACAGAAAACTGGAAAAAAGACTATAAACCAAAAGTAGTATTAACATGGGCGCCACACATCAAGCCTATCGCTCATGCTGTTGGAAATTCTTTCGCAGAATGGATGCAGGAAATGGATGTGGAATTGGTGATTGCTAATCCCGAAGGGTATGATTTAGATAAAAACTTTACCAAAGATGTGAAAGTAATCCATGATCAGGATGAAGCGTTGAAAGATGCAGACTTTATCTATGTGAAGAACTGGTCTTCTTTTGATGATTATGCTGCAATGCCAGAAGTGAAGGGAAACTGGATGCTCACGAATGAAAAATTAGCCAATACCAATAATGCGAAAGTAATGCACTGCCTTCCGGTTCGCCGTAATGTAGAATTGAGTGATGAGGTGATGGATGGAGACCATTCTATCATTTATCAGCAGGCAAAAAACCGGATTTTCTCTGCACAAGCCGTATTCAGTGAAATTTTAGATGAATTAAAAGCTTAAAATAATCCTTGTTAAGGTTCAAAACCTTGACAAGGATAGAAAAGATCAAGTATCCCAAAATGTTTACAATGAAAGAAAAGTTATACATCATAAAAATTGGCGGAGCTTTAATTGATGATGAGGAATTATTAAGCCAATTCTTAGAACAGTTTTCTGAAATTACTGAAAAGAAAATCCTTGTTCATGGCGGTGGCAAGCTGGCAACAACGCTGGCTGATAGACTGGGCATTGAGCAGAAAATGATCAATGGCAGGAGGATTACGGATAAAGAAACTTTGGACATTGTAACGATGGTGTATGCGGGAGGAATTAATAAAAATATTGTTGAAAAGCTGCAGCAGAAAAAATGCAATGCCATAGGATTCTCGGGGGCAGACGGAAATTTAATTAAAGCTAAGAAAAGAGAACATCCTGAAATCGATTTTGGATTTGTGGGGGATATTACCAAGAAAAGTGTAAACAGAAAGCTGGTTTCAAAACTCATCAAACTGGATCTTGTTCCTGTATTTTCTGCGATTACCCACGACAGAAAAGGAAATCTTTTCAATACCAATGCAGATACCATTGCTTCTGTGATGGCGCAGGCTTTGTCTGAGAAATATGAAGTTGAACTGTTGTATTGTTTTGATAAAGAAGGTGTTTTGGAAGATGTGAATGATCCGGAATCGGTGATCAGAAGTGTCAATGAAGAAGAATTCACGGTATTAAAAGAAGAAGGAAAACTTCATAAAGGGATTTTACCCAAACTTGAAAATGCTCTTGGAGCGATAAAAAATAATGTAAATAAAGTGTTTCTGATCAAAGAAACAGAACTGAAAAACTATATAGAAAATCATCATGCAGGAACTGAAATCTGTTTATAATAAAGAAGAACTGTTGAATAACGCGGTCGGATTGCTTAAAAATTTGATTGAGATTCCTTCATTCAGTAAAGATGAATTCAATACGTCGGTAGAGATTGAAAATTTTTTCAAAAAACATCAGATTCCTACCAAACGTTTTAAAAATAATATCTGGGCGGTGAACAAACACTTTGATGTGTTTAAGCCTTCCGTTTTACTGAATACCCATCACGATACGGTAAAGCCTAATAAAGCTTATACACTTGATCCGTTTGTACCGATCGAAAAAGAAGGTAAACTGTTCGGATTGGGTAGCAATGATGCAGGAGCTTCTCTGGTTTCTATGGCACAGGTTTTTTTACATTTTTATGATAAAGAAGATTTAAAATATAATTTAGTTATTGCTTTGACGGCAGAGGAGGAGATTTCAGGATTTGATGGAATCGAAGCCTTATTTCCGCAGCTACCCAACATAGAACTCGCCATTGTAGGAGAACCCACGCAGATGAACCTGGCGATTGCAGAAAAAGGACTTCTTGTGATTGATGGAGAAATGAAAGGTACTCCTTCTCACGCCGCTCATCCTAATGATGATAACTCAATTGTAAAATGTATGCAGGATCTGCAGAATATTCTTTCCTTTAAATTTCCGAAGGTTTCAGAATATCTGGGCGAAGTTAAAGTTACTTTATCAGGAATCCATGCAGGAGTACAGCATAATGTGGTTCCGGAATCGTGCAATTTTACATTGGATGTGAGGGTAACGGATGAATATTCCAATCAGGAAGCATTTGAAATCATTCAGTCTCAGATGAAATCTACATTAAAAGCAAGATCGTTCAGGCTGAATTCCTCCAAGATCGAAATGGATCACCCGTTTGTAAAAGCAGGAATTGAAGTCGGAAGGACAACCTATGGTTCACCTACTTCCTCAGATCAGGCGATTATTCCATGTACATCAGTGAAAATAGGTCCTGGAGACAGCAGGCGCTCTCATACAGCAGATGAATTTATCTATATCCATGAAATAGAAGAAGGAATAGAAATTTACATCAGCATTTTAGAAAAAGTGTTATAAAAATGGAAGATGGGTGTAGGAAGAGGGAAGTTTTTGCAGTATGTTATTAGCTTCCTGCCTCCAGCCTCAGGCTTCCAGCTCAATATATGTTTTGACTCCGTCCGGCGGGCTCTAGAAGTTCAGTTTTTAATAAGATTTATGCAAAAAGAAAATTAAAAATGAAAGCTTTACATAAGGAAATGTTTTTTTATAGTTATTAGTAATAAGGATTGCCTTGCCGGGCATGTCAAAACCAACAAATATTTAAATCAAATATTATCATGAAAAAAATATGGCAGAAGGATGACCTTGCCACCAATATATTAGTCAATCAATTTACAGTCGGTAAAGATCTTGACTTCGACGAGCGTTTAGCCAAATATGACGTTAAAGGTTCTATGGCACATTGTAAAATGCTGGCAGAAACCGGCATTATTACAAAAGAAGAATCAGAGCAGATGTTATCTGTTTTAAATAGTATTTTAAATCAAATTGAGGATGGGACTTTTGAAATTGATAAAGAAGCTGAGGATATCCATTCTCAGGTAGAAGCGATCCTGATTGAAGAATTAGGAGATACGGGAAAGAAAATCCATACGGCACGATCAAGAAATGATCAGGTTTTACTGGATATCAAATTGTATTTATTGGATGAAATCCGTGAAATTACAGCTCTTACAGACGAGTTTTTTCAGATTTTAATTCAGCTGGCAGATCAGCATAAAAATGTTCTGCTTCCGGGATATACCCATTTCCAGATTGCGATGCCTTCATCATTTGGGTTGTGGTTCGGAGCTTATGCAGAAGCGCTTTTGGATGATGTGGAAATGCTGTTTTCAGTGAAGAATATCATTAATAAAAATCCACTGGGATCAGCAGCAGGTTATGGTTCGTCTTTTCCGATCAATCGTGAAAGTACCACCTATAACTTAGGCTTCCAGTCCATGAATTACAATTCTGTGTACGCTCAGATGACCCGTGGAAAGTCAGAAAAAATGCTGGCCATGGCGATGGCCACTTTAGCGGGAACGCTTGGCAAGTTCGCTTATGATGTATGTCTTTATCTGAGCCAGAACTTTGATTTTATCAGTTTTCCAAAAGAATTTACTACGGGAAGCAGTATTATGCCGCACAAAAAAAATCCGGATATCTTTGAGCTGGTTCGTGCACGATGCAACAGAATTCAGTCACTTCCAAACGAACTGATCCTTTTAACAAGCAATCTGCCTTCAGGATATCACAGAGATGTACAGCTGACAAAAGAAATTCTTTTCCCTGCGATAGATTCTTTAAAGGAATGTCTGGAAATCTTAAGCTATACTTTACCGAATATTAAGGTGAAAGATGGGATTCTGGAGGACGAGAAATACAAATACCTTTTCAGTGTGGAAAAGATCAATGAAGAGGTGAAAAGCGGAAGTTCTTTCCGTGATGCTTATGTAAAAGTAGGGCAGGAAATTGAAAACAATACGTTTGAATTTGAACCCGGAAATCTTGAACATACCCATCAGGGAAGTATAGGAAATCTTTGTCTGGATAAAATAGAATATCAGTTCAATAAACTGAAAAATAAATTATTGGGTTAGAATCTAAGCCATTAGGATCATCAAAACTTAGGCAAAAATCAGTAGAATTTCTAAAATTATTTTAGCCTGCTGTCTTTTCGTTGTGGAAGCCTTAATCTTAAATCTTATCTGCTTAAGTGATCTTAATGGTTGGATTTTACTCTGCTCTTTGAATTTGATGATTGATCTTTAAACTGACTATGGTTGGAAATTGAGATTAAATCTGCTGTATAAAATTTTACCGGAGATAAAATCTTTGCGCCTTACAGCATAAAGTTTATAAATTTCTTTTGCGTCTTTGCGTTTTCTAACAAAATAGTAGAAATGAAAAGGTTGGTATACGCAAAGGCGCAAGGAATTGTATAATAAATATTACTCTTTTAAGACGCAAGAAAATCAAAGATTTTCAGCAATTGAAATAGGAATGAATAATGAGTTTAAAATAGAAGGGATTATTCCAGATCAATTTTAAATTTGGTAGATTTTTTTACCTCGTGAAGGACAATGGAACTGTGGTACTGCCCGATATTGGGAATGTTTGAAATAACATTAACCGCAAATTCGTTATAAGAATTGATGTCCTTGGCAATAATCTTCAACATATAGTCGTACTCTCCGGAAAGACTGATGATTTCCTGTACTTCATCATATTTTCCGATATGGTTCTCAAAAGTTTCCAAAACTTTCTTGGATTGTTCCTTGAGACGCACATTACAATAGACTACAATATTTAAACCCAGTTTTTCACGGTTTAAAAGTCCCACATACTTCTGAATGATCCCCTGCTTCTCCAGTTGTTTGATTCGCTCATACGTAGGAGTAAAGGTAAGACCTATCTTTTCGGAAATTTCTTTTACCGATAATGTAGAGTCTTCCTGAATAATGCTGAGAATCATTTTGTCTTTTAAATCCATAGAATAAATTTGAGTGTTAACAAAAATATTAATTTTAAATGAGAATAAGGAAAGACTGAAGTTTTTAATTTATTTTAAACATAATTTTTGCCAGTTCATAAAATTGTTGTATCTTTGCACCTAATGAATAAAAAAGCATTTATATCATTAGATTTACCGGGCGAAAGCGCCCTTTACGATATTTATTGTTATTAGCGAAGATTGTTGTCTTCGCTTTTTTTATGCCCAAAAATTAGAATTATGTTTACGATTACAGAACTAAGCACCGAGAGAATCAACAGTATACTGACAGAAGCACTGGCTTTTGCAAACGGTAAAACTGCTAAAATTGAAGGAGAAGTTTTTTGCTCAAATCTTTTCTTCGAAGACAGTACAAGAACGAAAACAAGTTTTGACCTTGCAGAAAGAAAACTGGGACTTCAGGTAGTTCCTTTTGATGCATCACACAGTTCGGTAAACAAAGGTGAGAGTCTTTATGACACCGTAAAGACTATTGAAAGTATAGGAGTAAACCTTGTAGTGATCCGCGATAAGAAAGACAGATACTTCGAAGAACTGAAAAATATTAACATTCCGGTGATCAACGGAGGAGACGGAACAGGAAACCACCCTTCACAATGTATGCTGGATTTGCTGACTATCTATCAGGAATTCGGAAAGTTTGAAGGATTGAAAGTAGGAATTGTAGGAGATGTAAAACACAGTCGTGTAGCCAACTCAAATGCAGAGGCGCTAAGAAGACTGGGAGCCAAAGTATACTTCTCGGGACCGGAACAGTGGTTTGACGAAGGAGCCCTGATCAACGGAACTTATATGTCAGTAGATGAACTGATCGGCGAAGTGGATGTGTTAATGCTATTAAGAATCCAGCACGAAAGACACGATTCCGCAATGAGTTTCACCGCTTCAGAATACCATAAAAGATATGGTCTGACGAAAGAAAGAGAAAAGGCGATGAAAAAAGAAGCAATCATCATGCATCCGGCTCCCATCAACAGAGGAGTGGAAATAGATTCGGATCTTGTAGAATGCGAAAGATCAAGAGTCTTCAAACAAATGCAAAACGGAGTATTCGCAAGAATGGCCATCCTAAAAGGAGCATTGGAAAGCAAAGGGTATACTTTTAAATAAGAACCAAGGTAAAAGAACCAGGGTAAAAGTAAAAAGTAAAAAGGTAAAGAGCCCTGTAAGGGCGGCCTGTTAATAGCCATAGAAACAAAAGGATTTAGATAATCCTAACCCCGTAGGGGCGACCTGCTAATAGCAATGGGTGAAACCCATGGAAATAAAAATGATTAAAAAAATCTGAGCCCTGTAAGGGCGACCTGTTAATGACATATAATAAAATAATAAGAGATAAAAGTTTAAAATGAAGAAAAAATTAATACTGGAGTCCGGTGAAGTGTTTCATGGAGAAGGTTTCGGAGCAGAATTGGAAACTGCAGGGGAAGTAGTTTTCAATACCGGAATGACAGGGTATCAGGAATTGATTTCTGACCCATCGTATTGCGGTCAGATAGTTTGTATGACCTATCCGCTTATCGGGAATTATGGTATTAACCGTGATGATTATGAAAGTATCGAGCCGGCAATCAAAGGGCTTATCGTAAAAGAACTTTGCGATCTTCCTTCCAATTTCCGTACTCAGATCACTTTAGATGAATTATTTAAAAAGAAAAACCTTTCAGGAATTTCAGGAATCGACACCAGAAGACTGACAAGAGTTCTTCGTAACCATGGAGTAGTAAAAGGAAAAATTGTAAATGCTGATGCTGACGAAACGGCAGTAGCTTCTGAATTGAAATCAACAACTTTCCCTACCAATCAGGTTGAGGAGGTTTCTACAAAAACACCTTATGCTAATCCAAACAGAGGTTTCAAAGTAGTATTGGTAGATTTCGGAGCCAAACTGGGAATTATCAGAGAACTGTCTCAAAGAAACTGTGACATCATCGTGGTTTCTCAGGATACCACAGCAGAAGAAATTCTATTGATGAATCCGGACGGAATTATGTTGTCAAACGGTCCTGGTGACCCTGAAGATGTACCACATGCTTTAGACATGATCAGAGGATTATTAGGAAAAGTCCCAATCTTCGGAATCTGTTTAGGACACCAGTTAATTGGTCTTGCTTGCGGAGCAAAAACTTTCAAACTGAAATTCGGACACAGAGGAGGAAACCACCCGGTATTGGATCTGGAGAAAAATACAGTAGCCATTACTTCTCAAAACCACGGATATGCGGTAGATCAGGAAAGTTTAAAAGGGACAGACCTTATCGAAACGCACATCGCCCTGAATGACAGAACAAACGAAGGATTAAAACACAAAATCCACCCTTGCTTCTCCGTTCAGTATCACCCTGAAGCAAGCCCGGGTCCTGAAGATGCAAACTACCTGTTTGACGAGTTTATTGATTTAATGTACCAATTTAAAAATGTACCAGTTTAACAATAATTAAAATGATCAATTTCGAAAACAATCCTTTAATAGAAAAAACTGTTAAGTTCTCATTAGATATTATAGAGTTCTGTGAATTATTGGAAAGTAGAAAGAAATTTGTTATTGCTAAACAATTATTACGTTCTGGAACAAGTATTGGCGCAAATTCTTTTGAAGCACAAAATCCCTACAGTAAAAAAGATTTTGTGAATAAAATTAAAATTGCTGCTAAAGAGCTTGAAGAAACAAAATATTGGTTATATCTGTGTAAACATTCTCAAAGTTATCCATTTAATGAGAACTTGGAAACACAGATTATAGAAATTGGAAAAATTATTTATAAAATTTTAAGCACAAGTTTATCAAATGAAAACGGACAGTAACATTGTTATACTGTTAGATTGATAAATTGTTACATTTTAAACCCCTATGAAAAGAAACGATATAAAAACAATTTTAGTAATCGGTTCAGGACCTATCATCATCGGTCAGGCAGCTGAATTCGATTACGCAGGAACGCAGGCTTGTCTGTCTCTGAAAGAAGAAGGCTACAAGGTAATTTTGATCAACTCAAACCCTGCAACGATCATGACGGATGTGGAAATCGCTGATAAAGTATATATCGAGCCGATTTCATTACAGTTTGTAAGCCACATCATCAGAAAAGAACGTCCGGATGCTTTATTACCAACTCTTGGAGGCCAGACAGGTCTTAACATGGCGGTAGAACTGGAGAAATCAGGAATTCTTGAAGAGTGCAAAGTGGAAGTATTGGGAACCAAGCTTTCTGCCATCAACAGAGCAGAAGACAGAGACCTTTTCCGTGAGCTGATGAGAGAACTGAACGAGCCGGTACCGGAATCTGATATTGTCAATACGGTAGAAGGAGCGCTTGCTTTCGCAGATGAAATCGGATATCCTGTAATTGTTCGTCCTGCCTTTACAATGGGAGGAACCGGAGGTGGTATCGCTTCCACAGAAGCTGAATTGAAAGAAATCGCTGAATTGGGATTAAAGCACAGCCCGGTTACACAGTGCCTTATTGAAAAATCAATCGCAGGATTCAAAGAAATTGAGTACGAAGTAATGCGTGATGCAAACGACAACGCCATTGTGGTTTGTAACATGGAAAATATAGACCCTGTAGGTGTTCACACAGGAGACTCTATCGTAGTTGCGCCTTCTCAGACGCTTTCAGACAGAGAATATCAGCTGCTGAGAAATGCTTCACTGAAAATCATCAGAGCATTAGGAATTGAAGGAGGATGTAACGTACAGTTAGCTTTAGATCCGCATTCATTCGATTACTATATCATCGAAGTAAACCCGAGAGTTTCCCGTTCATCAGCATTAGCAAGTAAAGCAACAGGTTACCCGATTGCAAAGATTGCTGCAAAGATTGCTGTAGGATTGACTCTGGATGAAATCATGAACCCGGTAACAGGAAAAACATACGCATGTTTTGAGCCGGCTCTTGACTATGTGGTAACAAAATTCCCAAGATTCCCATTCGATAAATTCGAAACGGCAGACAGAAGACTTTCTACTCAGATGAAAGCTACTGGAGAAGTAATGGCAATCGGAAGAAACCTTGAAGAATCATTACAGAAAGCGATTCGTTCACTGGAAACAGGAATCAAGCATTTAGGTTTAAAAACCAAGCAGGCTCAGGCACTTACTGCTGAAGAAATCGAAAGAAGAATCAGAGTATGTGATGACGAAAGATTATTCATCATCGGGGATGCTTTAAGAAGAGGATACGACTGGGAGCAGATCGTAGAATGGAGTAAAATTGACAAGTTCTTCATCTGGAAGCTGAAAAAACTGGTTGACTTCGAAAAAGTAATCGCTGAAAACAAATTCGATAAAGAAACCCTGATTGAAGCGAAGAGATTAGGCTTTGCAGACATCAACATCGCAGTTCTTTGGGATGTAAAAGAGCGTGAGGTTTTCAACTTCAGAAAAGAAAACGGAATCATGCCGGTGTACAAAATGGTAGACACCTGCGCCGCTGAGTTTGAAAGTGAAACACCTTACTTCTACGGTACGTACGAAGAAGAAAATGAAAGTGTAGTTTCTGACAAAGAAAAAATCATCGTACTAGGTTCAGGACCAATCAGAATCGGGCAGGGAGTAGAATTTGACTACGCAACCGTTCACTCCGTATGGGCAATCAAAGAAATGGGTTACGAAGCGATCATCATCAACAACAACCCGGAGACAGTTTCTACAGACTTCTCCATCTCTGATAAATTATATTTCGAGCCGCTTACTGAAGAAGATGTAATGAACATCATCGAGCTTGAAAAGCCTAAAGGAGTAGTGGTACAGTTCGGTGGACAGACTGCCATCAACCTTGCAGATAAATTAGCCTCTCACGGAGTACAGATTTTGGGAACTTCACTGGAAGATCTTGACAGAGCTGAAAACAGAGATAAATTTGAAAAAGCACTTCAGGAGCTTGGAATTCCTCAGCCAAAAGGAAGAACTTCAACTTCGAAAGAAGAAGCTATAAAAATTGCCAACGAAATCGGATATCCGGTATTGGTACGTCCAAGCTACGTTCTTGGAGGTAGAGCAATGGAAATTGTATACGCAGAAGCAGAACTGGCTCACTACATGGAAAATGCAGTAGAAGCAAGCCCTGAGCACCCTGTATTGGTAGACAAATACATGGTAGGAAAGGAAATTGAAGTAGATGCCATCTGCGACGGTGAAACGGTAGTGATTCCTGGAATTATGGAGCACATCGAAAGAGCAGGGGTTCACTCCGGAGACTCAATCGCGGTATATCCTCCACAAAATATATCTCAGAGCGAGATTGATACTTTGGTAGACTACACACAAAGACTGGCAAAAGGATTAAACGTTATCGGATTAATGAATATCCAGTACGTTCTTTTCGAAGGAAATGTATATGTAATCGAAGTAAACCCTCGTTCTTCAAGAACAGTTCCTTTCTTATCTAAAATCACGGAAGTTCCAATGGCGAATCTTGCTACAAAGGCAATTCTGGGACAAAAACTGAAAGATTTAGGCTACGAAAACGGATTAGTTCCAAACAAAGAAGGAGTATTTGTAAAAGTGCCGGTATTCTCTTTCTCAAAACTAACGAAAGTTGATATCTCTTTAGGCCCTGAAATGAAGTCTACAGGAGAAGTTATGGGGAAAGATACAACCCTTGAAAAAGCACTTTACAAAGGATTGGTAGCAGCGGGAAGAAAAGTTCCTATGCACGGATCTATTCTGTTCACAGTAGCTGATAAGCATAAAGATGAAGCAGCAGCTCTTGCAGCAAGATTCCATGAAGTTGGATTCAGAATCTGGGCTACGGAAGGTACTGCGAAGTTCTTCGAAGAAAAAGGAATCCCTTGCAAAATCGGATACAAAATCGGAGAAGAAAGTGTAAATCTTATCGACCTGATCCAGAAAGGAAAAGTTCAGTATGTTGTAAATACCACTACAAAAGGTAAGCAGGCAGAAAGAGACGGATTCCAGATCAGAAGAATGAGTGTGGAAAACGGTGTTCCTTGTTTAACTTCAATGGATACGGTAGAAGCCATCTTAAAAGTAATCGAAAGCATGAGCTTCAAAATGGAGACAATGTAATTTCGAGCCAGAATAAATACTTAAATTCCGCAAGTTTTCTTGCGGAATTTTTTTATCATTTAATCTAAACAGAGAGGATTCTGTTTATTTTTGCAAAAGCCATTTAAACTTCAATATAATGAGTATAAAATCAATTACGATAGGATTTCTATGTTGTATTTTCGTAACAGTGCTTTCAGGATGTTCCTGGATAACTGATTTCTATATTCAAAACCTGACTGGATCTAAAAAAATAATTAAGATCAATTACAGTTATCCCATCTCAAAAGCAATTGCTAATGAGGTTAATAGCTTTGCATTTAATTATGAAAATAGAATATTGTCCCCTCGATCTTTCTATAAAATCAAAAATCCAAAGTCTCTTGAAAAAATAGAAATAAAAGATTCTTCCATTGTCCTTGAACTTTATCCAAATTCAACAACAAAAATTTACACAAGCCATAATGGAAGCTGGAGATATCGGATTAAAAGTGTTGAGATTAATGGAACCATTTTTTATCCTTCAGAATTAATAAATAAAAGCAGATATATCAGTAAGGGTTATGTTTATAAAATTAATTAAAAGTTTACTATGAATTTTTATTTGAAAATAAAACAGACTTTTCTAAAAAGCGTAATAGCGTTTATACTTATTATGGGTTTTCAGGCCAAAGCTCAAAAATCCCAGTTTAATATTGTTGGAAACTGGGAATCCATTGATTACTGGAAGAGTAAAGGCAAAGCAGGCTTTACTAAAGATGGATATGTATCTATTACAATTAACGGGGAAGAAATTGACGGCAAGAATTTTATCATTCACGGAGGTCCTAATAATGGACAAAAGGGTGAACTCAAATATAAAATTGATGTGGAAACGACACCAATTCATATTGATTTTATTGCACTAAAAGATAATCAGGAAAAAGGAAGACTGCTAGGAATTATCGTACCTGTTAACGATTCAAAATTCCTTATGCTGATCAACATGAATGGGAAACGGCCTGAAAGTATAGATCATGATGAAACAATGACACTTACAAAGATTAAATGAAATTGATCTGAAAAACAGTTTAAACCTCATACATTTCAGCAATTTATGAGGTTTTTCTATATAAATTCTATAATTTAGTTTAGTCAATATTTCGGTTAAAAAGAATATTGTGGTATTATCAATTATTCTATGAAAAAAACACTATTTGCGCTCACTTTTGTATTAGGAGTTATATGTATTCTCAATATCAATTTTCCATTAAAAAAGCAGGATATCTATGGAAAATATATTAACATGAATTTTGATAAGCCAATTTGCTGTGTGGAAGCTCCTCACACTGCTGATACTTTAGTTTTATATGAAGACAATACATTTAGAAGTAAATTTTATGGAATGGGTACATATAAATTATATAATGGAATAAATCCTGAAATAGAACTTCATTATACTGATTTTGGTCAACCAGCTGCTTACAAAACCTATTTTTTAAATGGGATTTTTGAAAAGCCTAAAATTAGTCTAAATGCAGATTCAAACCATTATTATGAAAAACTTGATTGAAAACACACAACTTTCGATTAATTATCAATTATTTTAATCACATCAACCTAAAAATGCATTTATGTTTGCCGAATTATTTATAAATTAGAGCGTTAAAATTCAAGCTGTTATTATTATTTAAAAACTAATACAATTCCACCAAATCAAAATATAACCATGGCAGAATATTATGCAAAATCAAGCAATTCTTTAACTTTTGAAATTACAAAAGAAGAAAAATTAATTGGGAAACTTGCTTACACAAGTTGGTTTAAATTTAATGCTGTCATTGAAATTGCAAATGGTAAGATCTATCAGGTAGAGCCGAAAGGTTTTTGGGGAACTACCATTGAGCTGAAAGATCAGGAAAGAGTCCTTCTGAAATTCAGAATGAACTGGAACGGGGAAATTGTAGTGCAGACTTATTTTGACGGCGTGAAGAATGGCTATCTTTTTAAACACAGAGGCATTTTTAAAGAATCATTTGTCCTTACAGCTCAGGACGGCATCGAGCTGATGATCATAAAACCCCATCTGAAATGGACTTCTATGAATTACGAATACCAGATCACCACCTCTGATGCCTATGAAACCCTTCCGGAAAAAGAAATTGTTTTAATTAATGCATTGCATTGCGCCAATTATTATATGTCGATGATGGCCGCTGCTGTTATATAAGACAGTTAAATTAAAACTTTAGCAATAAGTTACCTTTATTTTTATTAGCCTTATGGTAAAAAAGAATTGTGTCCTGAGTATTTTCGGACTGCTATTACTATTTCAATGTAATCCTGTTAGCAAAAATTACAAAAAAGAATTTGAAAAATTTGTTTTTGATTCTGATCAGGTTTTATCCAATGGTGATATTTTACATCCTGCTTATGCCTATCTTAAAGATGGAAAATTAAAAGGTCTTGAGTTTAATAATCATCCAGAATGTGGAGAAAATACCAAAAGATATTTTTTTTCTGAAAATGAAAAAATAAAGAAGATTGTTATTGAGAAAAATTATTATAATGAAAGCTGTGGCAAAACTTTTGACTCATTATTCATTATATATCCCGTATTGGGCAAAACAATTGTGTATGCGGATAATACAAACGCAAAAGAAATAGAAGGTAATGTTTTGCGGGAGGAAAAAATTAATATTGATCGCTATATGAAAATGATTAAAAATTGGAAAAATAAATAAAAAAACTTATATATTGATTGAATAAAGGGTTTTCGGAATTTTCGAAAACCCTTTATTTATAGGCTATTCTATGGTAGAAGTTTTATGATTTGTGTCATGTTTTTATTTAGAATTAATAAAAATAAAATAATTTTGTAGAACTAACTTAATTATAAACATGAAAAAAACTATTATTTCTGCAGCTCTATTAGCCGTAACGATGCTGGATGCCCAGGAAAAGGATACCATCAAAGTGGCTGAAATTCAATCCGTATCACTCCAGGGAACTCACAATTACAGAACCAAAAAATCTGAATCTATCGCAAGACTTCCTCTTGAAAACCTTGAAAATCCAACCGTTTACAACCTCGTTCCCAAAGAAATCATCAGTGAAATGGGGGCAATGGACTTCAATACAGCGATGGCTTCCGCACCAGGTGTTGTCGTAAGCAATAGTGTCAACGACAGCGGGAATGATATTTTCATGAGAGGTTTCAGTTCCAATGCCAGTTTCAGAAACGGATTGATTCAAAATCCAAGAGTGCAGTCTGAGATCGCTAATATCGAGAGAGTAGAAGTAATAAAAGGTCCATCCGGAACTTTATTCGGAGGAACATTAGCCAATTATGGCGGTGTGGTGAATATCGTTACGAAAAAACCACAGGAAAACTTCGGGGGAATTATCAACTATACCACCGGAAGCTGGGGAATGAACAGGATCACAGCCGATGTAAATACCCCTTTAAATAAAGAAAAAACGGCATTGGCAAGATTCAATGTCGCAGCCTATTCTCAGGATTCTTTCCAGGATGCAGGCTACAACAAAGGATTATTTTTCTCTGGAAGTGTTTTGTACAAAGTAAGCGACAAAACCACAGTGACACTTGATACCGAGTTCCATGCTCCGGATAAAACATTGAATGCTTATGTAAGAAACTCAGAAAAGCTGACCTTACACACCATGAAAGACCTGGAAGTAGCCTACAAAAGAGCCTTTACAAGTAATGACATTGGTTCAAAAAGAACCAATTTTGTAACAATGGCTGAGGTTACCCATAAATTCAATGATCAATGGACATCAAGAACCTCTTATCAAAGAGGGGAAGCCAATGAAAGCGAATCTATCTTTTTAGTACTCAGATATCTGAATAATAATCAGGTAGAAAGAATGATCCGTCCTTTTGACAGCTTTAAAGTGACCACAGACAATATCCAGCAGAATTTTACAGGAGATTTTAAAATAGCAGGCTTAAGAAACCGTCTGGTAGTGGGAATAGATTACTTCCAGCAAACAACAAAATATCAGTTCCCTTACTATGAGGCCAACGGATACAGTAATGTTTTCATGCCTTATGATAAAGTGAATCTCGACAGCTCTTCCGCATGGGATCCTATCTCAAGAAACAAATTCATGAATAAGGAAAGAAAATCCACAGAATCGGATATTACAAGATTCAGAACCATCAGCGGTTATATTTCCAATGTTTTAAATATCACAGATAATTTGCTGGTAATGGCCAGTTTGAGAGTAGACAGCTATAAAAATGATGATATGGTGGTAAATGGTGTAGAGATCTCTACCAAAAACGGATATCCTGAAAATAAAGTTTCCGGTTACAGCCAGACCCAGTTTTCACCAAAGTTCGGATTGGTGTATGAAATTGTAAAAGATCAGATCTCATTCTTTGCCAATTATGTGAATGGATTTAAAAACTATGCTCCATCACTGAATGAAGTGGGTATCCTGACAAAGTGGGATCCTGAACAGGGAAATCAGATTGAAACTGGTTTTAAAGTGGATCTGTTCCATAAAAAACTACTGACGACCGTGAGTTACTATAATATTAATGTTAAAAACAGACTGGTTGCAGATCCAGGCGGAATAGGAAGTATTCAGGATGGGAATATCAAAAGTCAGGGACTGGAAATAGGCATCATTGCCAACCCTTTCAAAGGATGGAATATCGTTGCCGGATATGGTTATAACGATAACAAATATGATGACCGCAGCAAAGACAGCGGAAAAAGAATTGCCTGGACTCCAAAACATGTTGCCAATCTATGGACAAGCTACAAAATTATGGATGGTGCATATGAAGGACTTGGTTTCGGAGCCGGATTTAATTTTGTAGACCAGACCTATATCAACATCACCAATCATTTTCTTGCTCCTTCTTATACTACGGTAGGTGCAACAGTTTTTTATGACAGGAAAAAATACAGAATCGGTCTGAAAATGAATAATGCGCTGAATGAAAACTACTGGAACTTCTATGGGCAGCCACAGAAGCCTAGAGAAATCCTGGCCAATTTTGCATTCAAATTTTAATAACCAAAACAAAAAATAATCTCAACGAAAATATAGGGATGAAAACCGCAAAGGCACAATGCTTTGATTAATAATAAACAATGTTTCTGATGCCTCAAATATGCTAAAGTAAATGGCATCAGGAATAACTCTTTCACTTTACAAATGCGCCGTTATTATAATCCTTTTGTGCCTTTGCATTTTCTGCTGAAACATGTTGAGTAGATGAAAAACAGATATGGAGAACAAAAAAACTAATCCTAAGAAAAAACAGGGAAAATCCATCACCAAAAAGATCACCGGCTGGATACACCTCTGGCTTGGGCTGGTTTCGGGAATCATTGTTCTTACAGTGACTCTTTCAGGAACTGTCTTTGTCTTTTGTGACGAAATCATTGATCTGTGCGGCGGAAGCGCAAAATATGTCCAGGCTCCGGCTCATGCTGAAAAAATGCCCCCTGAAGAATTGCTTGCTCATTTTCACCAGCAGGTTCCTGAGAGAAAAGCGTTTTATTTTGATACGTACAAAGATGCTGACAGAAGCTTCAGAGTAGCTTCAGCAACGAAGCCACCTAAAGATAAAAGTGCGGACAAGGCAGACAAACCAAAGAAAAAAGGGCGTGGCCCAAGAGGTGTATTTGCCTATCATTATCTCAACCCTTACACCGGAAAAGTAATCGGTTCTACAAAAAGCTATGAGTTTTTCTATATTGTGGCCCATATTCATGCGCAATTACTGGCAGGAAAGTTCGGGAAAACGGTAGTTGGCGTTGCTTCCATCATATTTTTTATCCAGCTCATCGGCGGACTGATTCTCTGGTGGCCGAAAAAATGGAACAAAATCACAAGAACAACCGCTTTTAAAATCAAATCCGGAACAAAATGGCGCAGAAAAAACTACGACTTTCATAATGTTTTTGGATTTTATTCATTGCTTCCCGCAGTGTTTATTACTATTACCGGACTGATCATGGCATACAAGATCTTAACCGATCTTACCCAGCAGGCTTTCGGAGGAGCCGTGGATGCCCATACCATTGCAGAAAAATATGAGCCTAAGTTTGATCCGGAGAAAAAAGCTCTGACCTATACTGATTTTCTTGACAGAAAATTCAAGGAGTTTCCTGATGCAAAACAGTTCAGAATGAGTATTCCGAGAAATGATTCCGCAACGGTCTATCATGTGGTGGCAGCTCAGTTTATTGGTCTGAAAAGCCTTGTCAACGGGAAAAGGATGGAAACCAACAAATACACCGGAAAAGAAATTGATTATCCTGAAGAAGTACAGAAGCACGAAGTGATAGAGCACATGAACTTTGACCTTCATGTAGGGTATTGGGGCGGAATGTTTGGTAAAATATTCACCTTCATTATCGGAATCATCTGTACAAGTCTGCCGGTTACCGGATTTCTGATCTGGTGGGGAAGAAGAAACAAATCGCCCAAAAAGAATAAAGAAATTAAGAACATTCATCAACACAGAAAAGATTCACACCATGAACAGCTGGTTTAAAATTATTGCCCTCTCATTACTTTTAGTATTTACCTCCGGAAAAGCTCAGGACAAACTGATGATAGGAGAGAAACAAAACCTTTTTTCAAAAGTTTTAAACGAAAACAGGGAAATCTGGATTCATCTTCCTAAAACCTATAACGACAATACTATCAATCCTGCTAAATACCCGGTGATCTATCTTCTGGATGGAGAAATCAATTTTGAATATTACACAGGATTAACGGATTTCATTGCCAGAACTCCCTATGCCGACATTCCTGAATGTATTGTGATAGGCATAAAAAATACAGAAAGAACAAGAGATCTTACCCCAACGAAAGCTCAGAAGAAAAGTCCTGTAAACCCTAATATCACTCTTTTTGCAGACAGTGGCGGAAGTGAAAATTTTGTAAAATTTATACAGGAAGAATTGAAACCATTCGTTAATAAAAACTATAGAACGCAGGATTATTCAGTGTTGGTAGGCCATTCTTTCGGAGGTCTGTTTGCGATCAATACCTTCCTTTTACATCCGGATTATTTCAATGCTTATGTTGCGAATGATCCCAGTTTATGGTGGGACAATAAAGTAACCATCAAAAGAACGAAAGAGTATCTGGAAAAGAATAAGAACTTTCCTGCAAAAAAATCTTTGTATGTTTCTCAGGCAGACAATGAAGAACAGCAGAAAAACTGGAACTCCGATATGACCCAGGCTATTGAAGAATTTAAAGGAATGATAGAAAAAAACGGATCATTAAACTATAAACATAGCTTTTTCGAAGGAGAAACCCACGGAACTGTTTCCTATCCCGGAAATTATGAAGCATTAAAGTTTATATTCAAAGGTTTCAGAACCGATATAAAACAACTTGCCAAAAATCCCAAACTGCTTGAAGAAGACTATAAAAAGTTTTCCGAAAAGATGGGAACAGATTTTATTCCTTCAGAGGCCTATCTGAATGTAGTGATCAAATTTATGAAAAGTAATGGTTTTAAAGAGCCCGAAACTTATTTTATGAATCTGAAAGACAACTATTATCCTGAGCAATAATGCATTGAAAATAAAAACCAAATCCGTTTACCAACAGATTTGGTTTTTTATATCTTGATTCTAAAGTAAGCTTTGGCTAAAGCAGATTTATTCTAAAGAACTATCCTCACAGTTTGTCATTCCGATTTCTTTTATTTAGATGATAAGAGTATAGATTCCTACGGAATGGACAACTGAGTGTATAATGGATTATTCCGGTAGAAATCTGAATAATTTTTCAGTGAATTAATGCCTGTTATCACAATTAATCGGGAAATCCTTCTCCTTTTGATCTAAAAAGCTGATGGAAGGACAGCCAAAAGACTGTGCCATGAATCCAAAAATAACAGGAGGCTTTCCTTTGAACAGGTGGCCGGTATATTGGAAAACATTGGCTTCATCAGCATCTATTCCATACAGAGGAAGAAACTCTACGCCATCACTTCCTGCAAGGCTGAAGGTCTTTTCCGCAATTTTTTCCTTACGATCATTGATGACCGCAAGCTTACGTTCTGTGATATTTCCTTCTTCAAGATAATCCTGCAGATAATAGGTCAGATTTTCATATTGTGCCTGGTAGGTTTTTCCCTTGGTAAGTTTGGACTGACTAAAATATTTTCCTGAACTGGCCGCATCAGCTTTTTGCCATTTCACAGCTTTCATTTTATGGTTTACGAAAGGATTTTTATTCCCAAAATAAGCGATAGCATTAGTATAACGGTCGTATTCTGTTGTTTTTTGATGAGTGGCTACCTGGAATCCCATCATATAAGAATCCGGGTCTAAATCCTGATCATCGGAATAAGGACTTAAATAAGCCACGGCTTTTAATTGGCTGACTGGCATTTTTTGAAGTTGATTAGAACCATACTCATAGATGTACAGAGAATCATTTTCTGTGAGATGAATTCCTTCAAGCAGTTTTTTTCTGCTGGGAGCATCCAGTTTAAAATGCTGGCGTTCCTCATAAGTCATATGTTTCTGGTTTTTCATAATAGCTTCAGGTACAGGCTGTACTCCCTTATAGATATCCGAAACAGAAATGAAAATATCAATATCAGAATCTTTTTCTGCAGATGAAATGACAGACAGACTGAAAATATTAAAATCCGTATAATCTATTTTCTCCTCAGTTTTTACCGTTTTTACAGAATCATTTGTTGTTTTTATTTCTGTAACCACTGTTTTTTTCTCTTCTTTCTTACAGCTTATAATAGCCAATGGCAAAAGTAAAAGAGCAGCGGCAGCTTTGGGTTTAATGATTTTTTTTAGCATTAAAGTGTTTATCATATTCTAATTCATTTTGTAATAAGGTTCTGAAAAATATTTGCTGGGTTTAATGTAAGCCATTTTCCTTTCTGCATCAAAGATCCAGATAAATCTTCGGAGCATATCGGCACCGAGATAACTTACATTTTGTGTTTTCAGTTCCCCGGAGAAAAACCCTACGGAAACATCTTTAAACACATTGTTTCCCAATTTAAAATAGGGAAGAACAGCTTGTTGGGTAATTAAAGTTTTGCCTTCAGAATTCTTGAGGGTTTTCTCTCCTGTTATCTTCAATTTTTTTTCAAGTTGTTGTTTTTCAGTGAATTCGTTGCTGTAGAGTATAGCTCCTGAAAACCCGGATTGCAAAACAAAATAGGCTTCCTGCTGCTGATCATCTTCAAGGATATTATCTGCGGCTAGGTAAAATCCTTCATGATCCAGAATGATATTGATGGGTTGGTAGTCTTTCAGATCCGGCATTTTGTCGTAGATCACAAACTGGTTGTTATCGTAATCAATTTTAAATGCTTTCCCTTCAAAAATTCCGGTTCCGATTTTTCCGTCCGCTTCATGACCTGTCAGCTGATTGTCAAAAAAACGCACATTTTCCTGGATGATCTTTCCGATCTCAACAGTATTATTATCGCTGATTTCTTCTTTATTAAAAATAAGATGACCTGCTTTGCGCTTGCTGTCGGGAGAAATTGAATAATCCTTCATGGCGATCTGAAACATCAGATCCAGAGAATCCTTTTTGTTGACAAGGGTTTTGACAATGATATTATTGTGTTTTGTGATCCGGAAGGGGATGGTCTGCTGTGCTTTCATACCATACAATCCGGCAGAAAGCAGTATGAAAAGTACTGTTCTTTTGAGCATTATCAGTGATTAGTGTTTTAAAACTTTAAAATTACCTATTATCTTTGGAAAAGCAAATAATAAAATGAAATGGTTGAAAAATTGCTTCAGAGCGGAATCCATTGGGAAAAGAAAGCATTCAGACGGAATGAGTTTCTGAAGATTTCAGGCAGTACAGATACCTCTATTTATTTTATAGAAAAAGGAAGTGTCCGGATCTTTATGATGGATGAAGATGAAGAAAGGATCATTCGTTTCGGATACACAGGAAATATTATTGTCAGCCTGGATTCCTTTTTGTCGGGAAAGCCTTCGGAACTTTACATTCAGGCGATTAAGAAAACAACGGTGAAAGTAGCTTCGAAAAAGGATTTCTATGCGTTGATACAATCAAATGAAGAACACATGAAATTCTGGATGAGTGTTCTGGAAGATCTCGTACTACAACAGCTTGAAAGAGAAAAAGATCTGCTGATCAATGCTCCCGGAGAACGCTTTGAAAGAGTTTTAAAACGAAGTCCGAAGCTGTTTCAGGAAGTTCCCAATAAATATATCGCCAATTATCTGAGAATGTCACCGGAAACCTTGTCCAGACTGAAAAAATCTTGAGTTCAGTCAAGATTTAAGAACAACCAGATCAGCATATTTGCATAAAAAACGTAATGAAAATTTCAACCTCAGAATTACTGGATGAGTTAAAAAACAGAACAAAGCAGCATTTACAGTTTGCTGAAATGTTGTCTTCAAAGACTGAACAAGATCTGAATTTCAGAACTTCCGCAGACAGCTGGAGTATATTGGAATGCCTGGAACATCTCAACCGCTATGGTGATTTCTATATTCCTGAAATAAGCCGTGCTATTTCCTATGCTGGAAAATCCTCATCAACTTTTTTTAAGCCCGGGATTCTTGGAAACTATTTTGCTAAAAGCATGCTTCCCAAAGAGAATCTGAATAAGATGAAAACGCTTAAAGCCATGAATCCTATCCACAGTAATCTGGATAAAGGTGTAGTGGATACATTCATAAAACAGCAGGAAAAAATGCTTGAGTTATTGGAAAAAGCACAAAAGGTTGATCTGGAAAAGACAAAAACAAATATCAGTATCTCAAAGCTGATCAGGCTGAAGCTGGGAGACACTTTCCGGTTTGTTATTTACCACAATCAAAGGCATGTTGAACAGATAAAAATAATTTTAACGGATTAAAAACAAGTATGATTTCCAAAAATGCTTACTTTTAAACGAATGGAAATTATACACCAAAAAAATATATCAACCCCTTTGGGTGAAATGATCGCCTGTGCCGTGGATCAGGGAATCTGTCTGCTTGAATTTACTGACCGGAAGAATATCGAAAAACAGCTGAAGGCCCTGTCAAAAGTTTTAAAAGCTGATATTGCAGAAAAAGAGCATCTTCATTTTGTACAGCTGGAGAACGAACTGAAAGAATATTTTGAGGGAAAAAGAAACCGTTTTGAAGTTCCGTTGTTTACTACCGGAACAGAGTTTCAGGAGAAGGTCTGGCAGCTGCTGCGTGAAATTCCGATGGGAGAGATAAGAACCTACAAGCAGCAGTCAGAAATACTGGGAAACCCGAAAGCGATACGTGCCGTAGGAACAGCCAATGGAATCAATAAAATTGCGATTTTGATTCCCTGTCATCGTGTGATAGGCTCAAACGGTGAATTGGTAGGCTATGCAGGAGGAATCTGGAGAAAACAAAAACTGCTGGAGCTTGAAAAGGCCATCTTATTTTAAACCAAAATTTACATTCGGAGAATTATAAAAAATAGGTGTTCATTTTTCGGTTGTAGAACAGGTAGTAATCTTTCTACTTTTGAATAAAAAAATTATGATCAGTTTTAAACAGTTACATCATGGTGAAGAACCGTTACTTTTGGGTAATGTATGGAATGTAGAAAGCGCAAAGGTATACGAAAAGCTGGGCTATAAAGCATTGGCAACCTCAAGTTCGGCAGTCGCACTGAGTTTAGGATATGAAGATGGAGAAGAGATGACCTTTGAAGAATATTTTTATATCATCAAGAGAATCAGAGCTTCCGTTTCAATTCCTTTGTCGGTAGATCTGGAATCCGGATATGGTCTTGAAAATGATACGGTAGTTTCAAATATCATGAAACTTATAGAAATTGGAATATCGGGGATTAATATTGAAGATACCAACGTTATTGACGGAATACGAGAACTCATAAACAGAGATGTTTTCTATGAAAAATTAAAAGATATTTTTATCAAATTAGGAGAAAACAGAGATAAGGTATTTATCAATGTACGCACAGATCCTTTTTTACTGAATATTGAAAATGCGCTGGAAGAAACTTTAGAGAGAATCAAACTGTTTGAAGAACTTAAAGCCGATGGCGTTTTCATTCCGGGCATGACAGCTGAAAAGGAGATCAGAACTATTACAGAAGCTACTTTTCTTCCCGTGAATGTTATGGCTCTTCCTGATTTACCCGATTTTGATACGCTTAAAGCATTAGGGGTAAAAAGAGTTACTTCAGGTGCTTTTATGTACAGACATATCTACCGAGAGCTCGAAAAAGCAAGTCAGGAAATTACAAACGTAAGAAGTTTTTCACCTCTTTTTATCTCATGATGGAACTTACAGAAAAAATAATGTACGAGGCATCTTATATCAAAGATGTTTCATTTGAAGGGATATTCTGGATGGGCGTAAAAACCACAGGGATATTCTGCAGACCGACCTGTACCGCACGGAAACCGAAATTTGAAAATGTAGAGTTTTTTTCCAATACCAAAGATGCAATGCTCAAAGGATATCGCCCGTGTAAAGTGTGCAGACCTTTGGAAAACCTCAATGCCACACCTCCGTATATCAAAGATTTATTGAAAGAAATTGCCAACGATCCCGCATTAAAGCTTAAAGATTACGATCTTGTAAAAAGAGGATTGGAACCCGCAACAGTCCGCAGATGGTTTCTGAAACACCATGGGATTACGTTTCATGCTTTCCAGAGAATGTCAAAACTCAATACAGCATTTAAAAAACTTCAACAGGGAGAATCGGTTACAGAGGTAGCATTTGACACAGGATATGAAAGTCTGAGCGGTTTTAATGAGAGTTTTAAAAATATTTTTGGAGTATCACCTAAGAATAATTCCATGGAAAAGATCATTGATCTGAAGAGAATAGAAACGATGCTGGGAACAATGATAGCCTGTGCCGATGAACATGGAATCTGTCTTTTAGAATTTTCCGACAGAAAAGCGCTTCCGACAGAATTAAAAAGTGTTGCGGAATATTTTAAAGCAAACATTATACAAGGAGAAAATCCTCATTTTGTTACGCTGGAAGAAGAATTGAAAGAGTATTTTGAAGGAAAAAGAACCGCATTTACAGTTCCTATTTCCCCTGTAGGAACAGCTTTTCAGAAAGAAGTCTGGGCTATTCTTCAGGAAATTCCTTATGGTGCAACAAGAAGCTATCAGGAACAGGCAGATATTATGGGAAATCCTAAATCCGTAAGAGCTGTAGCCAATGCTAATGGTCTGAATAAGATATCCATTATAATCCCTTGTCATCGCGTAATTGGAAGCAACGGACAATTAACAGGCTATGGAGGTGGAATCTGGAGGAAACAAAAGCTGTTGGAATTGGAAAAGGCTATATTATTTTAGAAAATAATTTATTCTTATCCTGTTTTTCAATACTATTTGGAAAAGGGAAAACTATTAAGAAAAGTAAAATATTTAATAGTTGATTATTTAATTTTAAAAAGGATTTGGTTAAAAAATACCTGTATAGAAAAATATCGGTAAAACAAATTTTAACGAAGTTTATGAAAGCTAATTCGCTCTGAATTTTGTAATTTTAAACAAAAATTTACACGTGAAAAAGTTACTAGCAGCAGTTTGCATTTCAGTTTCAGCATTCAGTTTTGCTCAGGATTATTCTGTGCCAGCAGCAAGTCCGCGCCAGAAGGTTGAGCAGCAGTTTTCAATGTCTAAAATTACCATTGATTATGGGAGACCGGGAGTGAAGGGACGTAAAATTTTCGGAGAACTGGTTCCTTATGGCCAGGTTTGGAGAGCGGGAGCGAACTCTTCTACAAAAATTACTTTCGGACAGGCCGTTAACTTCGGTGGGAAAACAGTGCCTGCAGGAACATACGGATTGTTCATCGTTCCTACAGAAAAAGAATGGAAAGTTATCCTTAATAAAGATTTCCAGCAATGGGGAGCTTATACTTACGATCCAAAACAGGATGTAGTAGACGTTACGGTACCGGTTAACAAACTGACAGACAAACAGGAATGGTTTGAAATCACTTTAAATCCTACAGATGAAAACTCAGGAAACCTGGTTATCAAATGGGATATGGCTCAGGCAGAAGTTCCTTTGAAACCGTCCAAATTAGACACTGTCATCAAGATTTCCGACAAGTTGAAAGAAATCAAGAAAATAGAATCAGATTCTACTAAAAAAGGCTAAGCAATGAATTTTTCTGTTCAGCCTGTTTTAGAGAATGAAGAATTTCAATTAATCCCCTTACAGCAAGGGGATTTTGAATCTTTATATGAAGTGGCTTCCGATCCTAAAGTCTGGGAACAGCATCCTAACAAAGACCGTTATAAGAGAGAAGTTTTTGAAAACTTTTTCACAGGAGCTATGGAGAGTAAAGGTGCTTTCAAAATTATGGAGAAAGCTACCGGAGATGTATTGGGAAGCAGCCGTTATTATGATTTTGATGAAGAGAACAATCATATTTTCATTGGATATACTTTCTACGGAACAAAATCATGGGGAAAAGGCATTAATCCTAAGGTTAAAAAGCTGATGCTGGATTATATCTTCCAGTTTGTAGACAAAGTTCATTTTCACATTGGAAAAGAGAATTTCCGTTCGCAGACAGCTTTGGAAAGACTGGGAGGTCAAAAGATTGCTGAAGAAGAAGTGGCTTATTTTGCAGAACCTACAAGAACCAATTTCGTGTATGAAATTAAAAAAGAAGATTGGATATGAAAAAATATAAAATCCAGCAGTCACCATTTGTAGTTCCTACAACAGATGGAAAACTGATTGAAGAACACTGGGGAAACTCTACAGGAAATTCTACTGTTTCCATTGCTCATATGGTAGCACCTCCGGATTGGAGTGAGCCTCACCAGACTCCTGAGTTTGATGAATTTACCTACATTATTTCAGGAAAAAAGCAATTTGAAATAGACGGAGAAATTGTTGTTCTTGAAAAAGGACAGAGCATCCTTATTGAAAAAGGAGCAAGAATCCGTTATAGTAATCCGTTTTCAGAACCATGTGAATATCTTGCGATCTGCCTTCCTGCATTTTCTATGGAATTGGTGCATAGGGAAGAGGAAGGCGTAGACTAAAAAAGCTGTTAAAAAAATATAAAAGCAAATCTGCATATCAGTGGGTTTGTTTTTTTTATTCCCAATTTTCAAAAGACGATGCAATTGTATGGTATTGAGTCTTTTGAGATCAGATTTCAGGAAGCAGGTAATGAGAACATAGGTTAATACTATATTTTTTGAAATATTTGTTCTGATTGATAGTACTGATTTTTGAATTATTTTGTAAGTTCGCGGACTTAAAAAATGAACGACTAAGATCTATGAAAAACAAATTATCAATTGTGCTGTCCCTGAGTATTGCGCTTTCTACCACTTCATGTGCAACCATTTTTACAGGAACTCAGGATCCAATAGCTTTTACTTCAAACCCTGAAGGGGCAAAAGTATTTCACAAGGGAATTGAAAAATGTACAACACCTTGTACAACCAAAATTCCAAGAGGTTTGGGTAAGCAAATGGTTACATTTGAAAAAGAAGGATTTGAGAAGAAAGAAGTAAAACTGACAAAAACTTTTAATGCCGTAACTTTACTCAATATTATTCTTGGAGGAGCAATAGGAGTGGGAATTGATGCTGCAACAGGTTCTCTTACCAAATATTCTCCAAAAAAATATGATGTTGAGCTGGAGGCTCAACCATAATTGATTCAGGTAAAAAAAAAGGCAAATTCATTGATTCACGAATTTGCCTTTTTTATGTTTATTTCAAAATTTCTTTCAGGAACAGCAATGTGTGGTTCCATGCTCTTTTAGCCATTGCCGGATTATAATCCGGTGATTTCGGATCTGTGAAAGTATGTTTGGAATGGGCATACGTGATAATCTGCCAGTCGGCATTTCCTTCATTCATTTCTTTGATGAGGTTATTATAATCCTCAGGAGTTACACTTTTATCATCAGCCGGATTTTCAACAAGAATTTTGGCCGTCAAAGCTTCATTTTTTCTGCTCTGATCTCTGCCCAGACTTCCGTGGATGGAAACAACACCCGCTACAGGAAGATGACCTCTTGCGGATTCCAATGCTCCCGTACCTCCGAAACAGTAGCCGATTACCGCTACCTTATCAGAAATGGCTCCGTTTTTCTTCAGTTGTTCCAACGCCAGCGAAATTCTTTTCTGGTACTCCTGATAATTCTGTTTGTAATACCCTGAGCTTTTTGCAGCAGATTCGTTATCTGCAGGAATTTTCCCTTCACCGTAAATATCAGCAATAAAAGCAATATACCCTTGCTTTTCGAGTTCAATAGCGGCTGTTTTAGCT
The DNA here is from genome assembly GCF_059587025.1 of Chryseobacterium sp. DZ-32. Taxonomy (NCBI): domain Bacteria; kingdom Pseudomonadati; phylum Bacteroidota; class Flavobacteriia; order Flavobacteriales; family Weeksellaceae; genus Chryseobacterium; species Chryseobacterium sp. DZ-32. The sequence goes on along the minus strand of NZ_JCAIOM010000015.1, from coordinate 29,589 downwards.
TCTTCGTCAATACCTTTCCAGGCTGGAAGAATCAGTACTCCGGGAAGTTTTTTTCCGGCATTGGAAGTGATGAGACCATTAAGTTTCTGGGAACCGTCCTGGTAGGAAACAGGTTTAAGTTTCTGACTGAAAAGATTTCCTGAAGCCATAATCATTGCAGTTAATAAGATGGAACGTATCATATTTTGTAATTTAATTTTAATACAGATTAGTACACTAATCCTTTTCACAAATACAACCAATAACAATTGTGCAATTCTCGTGTAAAAATTTGTGATATTAGTGTTGAAAAGAAATCTTATCGAAATTAATAAAAATAACTCAGAAAGAATATTAATAGAATATTATTTAATACTTTTCAGAAATTATCTGATGTTATAAGCCTTACTCAGGTTTGTAAAACTGGTATTGCTCATTTTCATAATAGGCATTAATGTGCTGCAAACCGTTTGTTAAAATAATTTCCCTGGCACCGATAATAGAATTGTATCGGGCAGTCTGTTCAAAAGTTTTTTCCGTTAATTTGATCTGCGGAGCTTTACATTCAATCAGAATTATGGGTTCGGTTTTTTCAGTAACCAGAAGGTCAATTCTTTTGGTAAGACCATTCAGGATAATCTTTTTTTCGGTAATCAGAGCCGATGTTGAGTAGGATTTTACAGTAAGATAATAATGTACCCAATGTTGTCTGACCCATTCCTCAGGAGTGAGCAGAAGATAAGTTTTGCGGACCAAATCATAAATAAAAAACTTATCTTTGTCTTTCTTGAATTTAAAATCAAAAGTTTCCTGAAAATTCAGTTTTGGAAGTTCCATTAATAAGATGAAAGAATTAGATTTAATCCTCAAAAATATTAAAAATAAAGAAGTTTTACCTATTTATTTTTTCCACGGAGAAGAAGCTTACTTTATTGATGTCGCTGTAAAGGCTCTTGAACATAACTTTTTGGAAGAAGATGAAAAAGCTTTCAACCAGACAGTTACTTATGGAAAAGATACTTCTTATCAGGAAGTTCTTTCCCTGGCAAGACAGTTTCCGATGATGGGAGACAAACAGGTGATTATTGTGAAAGAAGCTCAGGATTTACGATTCAATGAAGAGGAAAACAGAATTCTGGAAGCCTATGTAGAAAATCCCGTTCCTTCAACGGTATTGGTTTTTGCTCATAAACACAAGAAACTGGATAGCAGAAAAAAGGCTGCCAAAGCTTTAGATAAAGCCAAAGTTCTTTTCCTTAGCGAATCTGTAAAGGAAAGCAATCTGCCGAAATGGATTTCAGATGAGTGTGTAAAGCTTAAAATCAATACAGCTCCCAATATTTCCCATCTGCTGGCAGAATATCTGGGAAATGACCTGTCCAGAATTGCCAACGAGCTGAACAAGCTGAAGATGATCCTTAAAGAAGGTGAAATCCTTGACGGAACCATCGTTGAAAATCATATCGGGATCAGCAAAGAATATAATATTTTTGAGCTCCAGAAGGCTTTAGGAACTAAAAATGCCAATGCAGCCTTTAAGATTGCTCATTTTATGGGTAAAAACCCGAAGAATAATCCTTTTGTCATGATGCTGGCAAGCCTTTACAATTATTTTTCAAACGTTATTATTTACCAAACCATGGCAGGGCAGTCTCCACAGACCATTGCTTCACAGATGGGAGTGAATCCTTATTTTATCAAAGACTACGCGGAAAGTGCCAGACTTTACCCTTTGAAACATGCTACAAGAGTCATTTCTATTTTACGTGAATTCGATATGAAAGGTAAAGGGCTCGGAGCGGTAAATATGGGAGAAGCTGAGCTGATTCGGGAACTTGTGTATAAGATCATCAATGTAGATAAGATTAAGATGAAGGTGTGATGCGTGTTGCGAGATAGTGAAATTCGGGATATGATGGATAAAGGACATTAAAAAAGTTTTAAATTTCCTGCCAATCTAAATTCCGTAACAAAATAACCCGCACCCCGAATCTCGAATCCCGAACCCCGGAATTCACCCCACAACAGTTACCATCGAAATTCAACATATCAGATATTGACAAGTATCATTAAAATAACTTTAAAAAGAAATTAAAAATTCCGAAATTAGCGGTCTAATTCAAATTAAATCTTTTCGAACAAAGCAAATTATGGAGCAAAACATTTTAGATTGTGTGATCGTTGGATCTGGGCCTTCTGGTTTCACAGCTGCTATCTACGCAGCAAGAGCAGACTTAAAACCTGAATTGTATACAGGTTTGGAGCCGGGCGGACAATTAACAACCACTACTGAAGTGGATAACTTCCCAGGGTATCCAGCCGGGATTACAGGTCCTGAAATGATGATGGATCTGCAAAAACAGGCAGAAAGATTTGATACCAAAGTTCATTACGAAATGATCACCAAAGCTGAATTCTCCAAAGAAGCAGGCGGTGTTCACAAATTATATGCAGGAAACAAAGAGATCCTTGCCAAAACAGTTATTATCTCTACAGGAGCTACTGCAAAATATTTAGGTCTTGAAGATGAGAAAAAATATGCAGGAGGCGGTGTATCAGCTTGTGCTACTTGTGACGGATTCTTCTACAGAGGAAAAGATGTTGTAGTAGTAGGAGCGGGTGATACAGCTGCTGAAGAGGCTACATACCTAGCAAAGCTTTGTAAAAAAGTAACGCTGTTGGTAAGAAAAGATGTTTTCAGAGCTTCAAAAGCAATGGTTCACAGAGTGGAAAATACGCCGAATATCGAAGTGAAATTCCACCATGAATTAATCGGGATTGAAGGAGAAAACAGCCTTGTAGAAAGAGCTGTAATCATCAACAATCAGACTCAGGAGAAATCTACAGTGGATGTGGAAGGGATCTTTATCGCCATCGGTCACAAGCCGAATACGGATATCTTCGCAGGTCAGGTAGATCTTGATGAAAACGGATATATCGTGACTGAAAAAGGTTCTTCAAGAACGAATCTTCCGGGGGTATTTGCGGCCGGAGATGTTCAGGATCATATCTACAGACAGGCTATTACAGCTGCGGGAAGCGGATGTATGGCGGCAATGGATGCAGAGAAATATTTAGCTGAATTACACGGATAGTATTCAGTGTATACAATACAAAGCGTACCCGAAGGGTGCGCTTTTTTGTTCCTATATACCTGAGCTTTGTTGGGTAATCGCAATGTCGCAAAGGTTTTTTTCACTTTATGTATGATTTTAAGGTGTAAGAACATTTCGACTTCGCTCAATATGAGATTTTCAGTAAAGAATATACGTTATCAATTTTATCGGAGATAAAATCTTTGCACCTTATAACAGTCTTTTTTTAATATTACTTGCGCCTTTGCGCTTACAACATTCAACATCTCTCCATACCCAATATTCGATAAGAAATTAGATAAATAGCTTTATTTTCCAGAAATACTTCCAAAGTCCTCATGACCACCTATATAACAACTGAAGACGTACACATTCCCCTCCATCGGAGGGGTGGCAAAAATTCTTTGAATTTTTGACGGGGTGGTTACGACTATACAATTGAGTAAAAGTGATAGATAAGTTATTATGATCATCTTGTTTTGCGTAAAGTAAAATCCCTAAATTAGCCCATAATCAAAAACAAAATGGAAACAAAAATCATAAAAGTTACACACGTTACCGGAACCTATATCATTGAAGTTCCCAATGGAGCCCTTAATGACATGAAAACCCAGCTGGACAAATGCCTTAATGATGAACAGGGCGCAATTGTAGTAAAGGGAGAAGATGGAGATCAGTTTGTATATCCGTCTGATTTTTTAAAAAACAGTTTTATTTCCATTGTTGATAGGGAATAGGTAGCTTTTACAGGTATAAAATAAAAACGGCTTCCATTGGAAGCCGTTTTGTTCTTTATGTGGTGGTGATTATCCCTTTTTTAGTTTTTCATTTTCTTTTTTTAAAGCTTTAATCTGCTCTTTCAGAAGATTAATGTATTCCTGTTGGTTTTCTAATAAGTAATTGGGAACGTTACAAAAAAGATTGTAATTAATGCTTGCATTATCATTAAGACTTGAGTTGTCATTAAGAGTAGAGTTCTGATTTTGTGTTTGAAGAGCTTTCTCCTCTTTAATATCTTCTACAGAAACATCTAGTGCTTTGGCCAGTTTTTCCCATTCATCATCAAATATTCTGACATCTCCATTTTCTTTTCTGCTGTAGTTGGAGACATCGGTCGCAAGAAGATCAGCAATCTGCTGCTGAGTATAGCCTTTCTGCTTTCTTAAAGTTCTTAGTTTTTCCATTGTCATAGGGTGGCTGTGTTTTTACAAATGTAGTGAAAAATATGTGTGTTTGTAAATATAGCTGTAAGTTTTGTCATACAAAAGCCTTTCTATGATGGGATTCCCCAAAACATGGGTGTTTTAGATTTTTATATTGAAACTTTAGCGAAAGAGTGAAAAATAATTCCCCTGATTCCTAGTCTATTATTAAGTTTTGTTAAAATTTGTGTGGGAAAAGTTTTGCAGAAATTAAAAATCGTTCTATATTTGCACCACTGAAAACAACGGTATAGCCGGAGTTTAGGGAGAGTTGGCAGAGTGGTCGATTGCGGCAGTCTTGAAAACTGTTGACTGTAACAGGTCCGGGGGTTCGAATCCCTCACTCTCCGCAAGATGCAAAAACGTAAGTTTTCAAAAAGCATCAAAAAATATTTAAATCCTGCAAAATCAATGATTTGCAGGATTTTTTATTTATTGCAATTGCTGTAATTTTCAAAAATACTCCAAAAGTTTGTGGCAATTGTGTGGCAATTTTTAAATTGATTGAAAATTGCCATAGAAAGCAGACTTAAAAAGCTGTAAAAATGCATTTAAACAATGTGTAATGAACACGTTGCAAATCTAAACATCTTGATTCGAGGAACTTTTAGTTTGACATTTATAACCTTAAAAAATGTTGAATTATGTTAGTAGAACAAAGCTATGGGCTCACTTTCTTTTTAAAGAGCTCAAAAAATGAAAAGGTCCGCCATATTTATGTGCGGATAACTGTAGATGGTATTCCAAAAGAAACCTCTACGAAAAGAAAATGGTATCCCAACCGATGGGATCAGAAAGAAGGCAAAGCTGTGGGTACGAAAGAAGATGCAAAGATTATTAACCTTTTCCTGGAATCTTTAATGACTAAGATTAACAGCCACAGAACTGAGCTTATGAATAATGGTATTCCCATTACCTCAATTGATCTTATAAACTTCGTAAACGGAAAATATAAACCTAGAAATAAGGTGCTTGAAGAATTTCAGGAACATAATGATGAGATGGGTAAATTGGTAGAGACCGCAGAATATGCCAAAGGAACACATGACCGTTATATTACCGCAAGGTCCCATGTTCAAGAATTTATCAAGTATCAATATAATAAAGAAGACGTAGAGTTCAGAACACTGAACTACGAGTTTGTAAAGGATTATGATTTGTACTTAAAAACAGTAAGGAAATGTTCTAACAATACTTCATTGAAGTATATTAGCAATTTTAAGAAAATAGTATTAAGAGCTGTTGCAAAAGAAATTATTCCTAAAGATCCGTTTAAGCTATTTATTGGAAAGAAAACCAAGGTTAAAAAGAAGCCGCTGACAAAAGCTGAACTAAAACGAATTGAAGAAAAAGAATTTAGCTCAGAAAGGTTGTCGGTAGTACGGGACATTTTTGTTTTTCAGTGTTACACAGGATTGTCCTATATAGATGCTTTCCAACTCAAATGGGAAGATATTAAAGAAGCTAATGATGGAAGTGCCTGGATTATGTCCAGCAGGCAAAAATCAAAATCTGACACTGATATCCCACTCTTGCCTAAAGCGCTGGAAATTGTATCGAAATATAAAGATGATCCATTATGCATAAAAAGAAGCACCGTACTGCCTGGTCGCTCAAATCAGAAAATGAATGAATATCTAAAGGAGATAGCGGTTTTATGTAATGTTAATGTAATACTTAATACTCATAAAGCACGACGTACTTTTGCCAGTACGGTTACTTTAAACAACGGTGTATCAATACACGTTGTTAAAGAAATGCTGGGTCATCATTCAGTGAAACAGACAGAGGATTATGCAATCACTGAACAGGAATCAATTGCTAGAGAAATGAAAGATCTTGAAGCCAAGCTAAGAGGTAACAATAATTTCAATAGGGATTTGGCTAAACTTCTCGAACAGCTCGAAGAAGAATTCCATGATTTAAAAAACACTCGGAACGCTTATTCAGAGCTTTCTCTTGCTGAGAGATGTAATGCTTTTGAAAATATGCTCATTAGGGCAAAGGCTATTATTTAATAGAAACAATCCCCGCAATGCATAAAGTTTTGAGGGGATTGTTTTTCTGTCTCAGCTTTTCTGTATAGACAGAATTTCTACTGTGCTGCGATAATCTGGATGATAAGATGGAATGTATTTAATGTATCCAAACTGCTGAAGTTGCTTAAAATATTTATGATAACTGGTTATTGTAGTGATATGCGAAAACTCCATAAGCTTCCTCCTGCTCACTCTGATAATCCATTTTTCATTTTGCTTGCAAGCAAGGCGGGCAATTGCAGTTAACAAAGCAATATGCCAAACATTCAATTTTGGATCACTTTGAATTTCATCAAGGAAATCAAACCAGTATTGTATATCATTCCTTTTCATAATCAAATAGATGTTGAAGGTCTTCACAATTGTAATAATACGAGCCCAATAATTTCTTGAATCGAATTTTGCCAGTGATCCTGAGGTTTTGTAATGTCGAAGCAGAAATATTCAGTTTTCTGCGAATTACCTTACTCCGCATCCAGCCAAATTCTTCATCCTCTCTTGAATTAGCTAGCTTAGATTTTAGTAGGTTCTCAATATCCGAAACTATTAGGTTTCTCAATGCTGTTAAATCATTTTTCGTTATTGTATCCATTTTTATAAATTTTGATTTAATTCAAAATTTAAACTTTGGACTTACAGATATCCTAAAAGAGGAAGTCACAGGCATAATTTTTCTTTGTATTTCTTATTGCCTGTGCAGGAAATATAGAAAAGTGAGCTTTAAGTAGTCATGGAAGAACAATTCTCGAACCATTTTGTTGAAGATTTAAATAATCTTAAAGGTTTGATGTATTAAAGATGATAATTCTAATAAAAATGCCCCGAAGGTAGTCGAGGCGCTAAATGTTTTCACAACGGAATAATCCTTATTGTGAATTGCTTTCAAAATTATTGATACAAATATAAAAGAAAAAAAATAACTGTATTTATGGGAATCCATAATTTGAATATTTTTTTTATTACTATTTTTATGTGGTATCAAAATTAATAGCGATGAAAAATATACTTGGACTGGACTTGGGAACAAACTCTATTGGGTGGGCTTTAGTAAAACAGGATTTTGAAAACAAACAAGGTGAAATTCTTGGAATGGGGACCAGGATAATTCCGATGTCTCAAGATATTTTGGGCGATTTTGGTAAAGGGAATTCTGTTTCGCAAACTGCGGAACGTACAAAATACAGAAGTGTAAGAAGATTACGTGAACGATTTCTTCTACGAAGGGAGAGGCTTCACAGGGTTTTAAACATTTTGAATTCCCTTCCAGAACACTATGCTTCACAGATTGATTTTGAAAAACGATTTGGGAAGTTCAAAGTTGAAACTGAACCAAAATTGGCCTGGAAAAATATTGAAGGACATTTTTCATTTCTGTTCCAAAACTCTTTCAACGAGATGCTTGAAGATTTTAAAACGAACGGACAGGATTTAAAAATACCGTACGACTGGACGATTTATTATCTCCGTAAAAAGGCACTTTCTCAAAAAATTGAAAAAGAGGAGTTGGCCTGGATTCTTTTGAATTTTAACCAAAAACGTGGATATTATCAATTGCGTGGGGAAGAAGAGGAAGAAAATCCTAATAAAATTGTTGAATTTTATTCTTTAAAAGTTGTGGATGTTCTAGCAGATGAGCCACAAAAAAGCAAATCAGATATATGGTATTCTTTGGTTTTAGAAAATGGATGGATTTACAGAAGGGCAAGTAAAATATCGTTGTTTGATTGGAAAGATAAAACAAGAGATTTTATTGTAACAACTGATTTGAATGATGATGGAAGTGTTAAAACAGACAAAGACGGAAATGAAAAAAGAAGTTTCCGGGCACCGGGTGAGAACGATTGGACTTTGGTAAAGAAGAAAACAGAGCAGGAAATCGAGCAGTCTCATAAAACCGTTGGAATATATATTTACGAAACTCTCCTTAATAATCCCAAACAAAAAATCAAAGGGAAACTAGTTCGTACGATTGAAAGAAAATTCTATAAAGAAGAACTCAGGCAGATATTAGAAAAGCAAAAGCAGTTCCATCAGGAATTACAAAATGATGATTTATATAATAGTTGTATTCGCGAGTTGTACAGAAATAATGAAGCCCATCAACTGACTTTAAGTAAAAAAGATTTTGTACATCTTTTTATGGAGGATATTGTTTTCTACCAAAGACCGTTGAGAAGCCAGAAGTCTTCTATTTCCAACTGTACTTTGGAATTCAGAAAATACAAAGATGAAAATGGAGCAGAACATACACAATATTTAAAAGCCATTCCAAAATCGAATCCATATTATCAGGAGTTTCGTCTCTGGCAATGGATTTTTAATCTTAATCTATATAAAAAAGATAATGATGAAAACGTTATCAAAGAATTTTTAACCACTACCCAGGATATCGAAAATCTGTTTGAGTTTTTAAATAACAGAAAAGAAATTGATCAAAAAGCTCTATTGAAACATTTTAAGCTCAATGAGAAAACACATCGTTGGAATTTTGTAGAGGATAAAAAATACCCCTGCAATGAAACGAAGACGATGATTTCAACTCGATTGGAAAAAGTAGAAAATATTTCCGATGATTTTCTGACCAGGGAAATCGAACAACAGATTTGGCATATTATCTATTCTGTCAATGATAAAATAGAATACGAAAAAGCCTTAAAAACCTTTGCATCAAAACATCATCTAGACGAAAGTTCTTTTTTCGAGGCTTTCAGAAAATTTCCACCATTTAAAAGCGAATATGGTTCCTATTCGGAAAAAGCAATTAAGAAATTGTTGCCTATAATGCGATTGGGCAAATATTGGGATTATGCCAATATTGATCAGTCTTCAAAAGACAGGATTAAGAAGATCATTAATGGAGAATATGATGAAAATATAAAAGATAAGGTAAGAGAAAAGGCAGTCCATCTTACGAATGAAAATGATTTCCAGGGTTTACAATTGTGGCTGGCTCAATATATTGTATATGGAAGACATTCGGAAGCATCAATAACAGCGAAATGGAATTCAGCTGATGATTTGGAAGAATTTTTAAAAGATTTTAAACACCACTCGCTTCGCAATCCAATTGTAGAGCAGGTCATTACTGAGACTTTACGTGTTGTGAAAGATATTTGGCTAAAATACGGAAAAGGAGCAAAAGACTTCTTCAATGAAATTCATATAGAGTTGGGAAGGGAAATGAAACTTCCGGCTGAAGATAGAAAGAAACTTACGAGCCAAATTATTGAAAATGAAAATACGAATCTCCGCATCAAAGCTCTATTAGCTGAAATGATGAATGATCATGCTGTAGAAAATGTTCGTCCGTTTTCACCCCAGCAACAAGAAATTCTGAAAATTTATGAGGACGGTGTTTTAAATTCAGGCATTGAAATTGAAGATGAATATTTAAAAATAAGCAAAACGGCGCAACCTTCTCCTTCAGATTTAAAACGGTATAAACTTTGGCTGGAACAGAAATACAAATCGCCTTATACCGGGCAAATGATTCCACTAAATAAATTGTTTACGCCAGAATATGAAATTGAACATATTATCCCACAAAGTCGATACTTTGATGATAGTTTTAGTAATAAAATTATTTGTGAATCGGCAGTTAACAAATTGAAGGATAATTATATCGGACTTGGATTTATTAAGCAGTTTGGAGGAACTATTATTGAACTTGGTTTGGGTAAAAGCGTGAAGGTTTTTGATATTGATCAATACGAAGATTTTGTTAAGAAGCACTACGCCAATAACCGAAGTAAAAGAAATAAACTTCTTTTAGAAGATATTCCTGAAAAAATGATTGAACGTCAGATCAATGATACTCGTTATATCAGTAAATATATTTCCGGTATACTTTCTAATATTGTTCGCTTAGAAGATGGTTCGGATGAAGGAGTAAATTCTAAAAGCATTGTTCCCGGAAATGGAAAAATTACTACCCAATTGAAAAAGGACTGGGGGCTGAATGATGTTTGGAATGACTTGATTTTACCCCGTTTTAAAAGAATGAATCAGTTGACCAATTCGACGGATTTTACCGCCTGGAACGAAAATTTTCAAAAGTTTTTGCCGACCGTTCCAATTGAGTATTCGAAAGGTTTTTCTAAAAAAAGGATCGACCATCGTCATCATGCTCTAGACGCTTTGGTAATTGCTTGTGCTACAAAGGATCACGTAAATTTATTAAATAATCAATCGGCAAAATCGGAAACCAAACGCTATGATTTGAAAAAGAAATTAATGAAGTTTGAAAGAGTTGTTTATTTCCATACGCAAACAGGGGAGAAGATCGAAAGAGAAGTGCCAAAACAATTTTTAAAACCCTGGAAAAATTTTACTGTTGATGCTATGCATAATTTGGAAACGGTTATTGTAAGTTTTAAACAAAACCTTAGGGTCATTAATAAAGCAACGAATTATTACGAAAAATATGTAGAGAAAGATGGTGTAAGAAATAAGACAAGAATAAAGCAAAAGGGAATAAATTGGGCGATTAGAAAACCAATGCATAAAGATACGGTTTCCGGTAAAGTAGATTTACCTTGGGTAAAAGTCCCAAAAGGAAAAATTTTAACAGCAACAAGGAAAAGCCTTGACGCTTCATTCGATTTAAAATCAATAGGCTCCATTACTGATACAGGGATTCAAAAAATTCTCAAAAATTATATAATGCATAAAGACGGAAATACGGAATTGGCTTTTTCACCCGAAGGAATTGAAGATTTGAATAAAAGTATTGAGAAGTATAATGATGGTAAACCTCATCAGCCCATCAACAAAGTAAGGGTTTTTGAACTGGGTAGTAAATTTCAGGTAGGACAATCCGGAAATAAAAAAGATAAATACGTAGAAGCCGCAAAAGGAACCAATTTGTTTTTTGGAGTGTACGAAGATAAAAACGGCAAGAGAAGCTATGAAACCATTCCTTTGAATGAGGTGATTGAAAGGCAAAAGCAAGGTTTACCTGTGGTTGACTTAAGAAGTACAAATGATTTCTATTTATGCCCGAATGATTTGGTTTATATTCTATCTGATGATGAGCGGGGTAATATGACAAATATCGATTTTGAAAGCCTTTCTGATGAACAAGTTAAAAGGATATATAAATTTGTTAGTTGTACAGGAGGTGAGGGACATTTTATTCCTTACGCAAATGCGACAGAAATAATAAAAAATGAAAATGGTACAAATAGTAAAGGTGAGAGAATGCAGAATTTCTATGATGGGAGTTGTATGTTTGATAAAAACGCCAAGCCCATTATGATAAAAGAAAACTGTGTAAAACTTAAAGTCGACCGTTTAGGGAACATTGCAAAGATATAATTATGATTACCCGTTCAATCTACATCGGTAATCCCGCTTATCTTAAGCTCAAAGATGAGCAGCTGAAAATCCTCTGTCCAGAAACCAAAATGGAAAAGGGGAGTGTTCCTGTGGAAGATTTGGGTTTGCTTATGCTGGATCATTATCAGATTACCATTTCGCATAATTTGATTCAGAAGATGATGGGAAATAATGTGGTGGTCATTAGTTGTGATGCGCATCATTTACCTCTCGGAATTATGCTTCCACTGTATGGTCATACTGAACATTCTGACCGGGTAAAAGATCAGCTTGAAGCCAGTGAACCGCTGAAAAAGCAACTTTGGAAACAGACCGTGGAATGTAAGATCGAAAATCAGAAAAATGTTCTGATGAAGTTGGGAAACTATTATGAACCAATGGTTGAATACCAAACAAATGTAAAGTCTGGGGATTTAAGCAATATGGAAGGTATTGCAGCTCAGCATTATTGGAAATATCTGATCAGCCTTGATTTTTTGAGACAGCGTTTCGGAGAATCACCCAATCAGTTCTTTAATTTCGGGTATGCGGTTCTCAGAAGTATTGTTGCCAGGGCTATTGTTGAAACAGGATTATTGCCCGTATTGGGAATTTTTCATAAAAATAAATATAATCCTTACTGCCTTGCCGATGATCTGATGGAACCTTATCGTCCGTTTATTGATTTACTAGTAATGCAGTGGCTGAAAATTTATCCTGATGCAGAAGAACTGGCGAAAGAATTTAAGGCTCATATTCTGCAGATTGCAACCAAAGATGTGCGTATTGATGATAAAACAAGGCCATTGCTGGTTGCTGTAAAAATGACGGCTTCGTCGCTTTACAAATGCTATACAGGAGAAAAAAGACTGATTTCTTATCCTGAACTGTTATGAACGCCGAAAGGTTTAACGCATACCGGATTATGTGGGTTTTAGTATTATATGATCTCCCGACTGAGACCAAAGCGAATATGAAAGATGCTAACCGCTTTCGGAAAGCGCTCATTGATGATGGTTTCACCTTGTTTCAGTTCTCAATGTATGTACGCCATTGTCCGAGCCGGGAAAATGCTGAGGTTCATATTAAAAGAGTTAAATTTATACTTCCAAAAGCCGGGAAAGTGGCCATTATGTGTATCACGGACAAACAATTTGGAGATATTGAAATCTTCTTTGCCAGGAATAAAGAAGAGCCACCTCCAACCTTTCAGCAGCTTGAATTATTCTAAATTTTAAATTCTAAATATAAAAATAATCTACTGAAAACCAGTAGATTATTTTTTGAGGCTGTGACTAATCACGAAGATAATAATTTTTGAAAGCAATTCACAACAGCAAATTAACATTAGCCCTAAGCGGTAGAGCTGTGACTAATCACGAAGATAATAATTTTTGAAAGCAATTCACAACAAAGATTCTATGAGGGTTTGATAAAATTTGGCTGTGACTAATCACGAAGATAATAATTTTTGAAAGCAATTCACAACGATTAAGGCATATCAATCACAGGCAAAAGCGCTGTGACTAATCACGAAGATAATAATTTTTGAAAGCAATTCACAACAGCATCATCCAACTTCTGTTTTGCTGTCTCGCTGTGACTAATCACGAAGATAATAATTTTTGAAAGCAATTCACAACTCATCTAAAACACTTTCTTTTTTCTCTTTCGCTGTGACTAATCACGAAGATAATAATTTTTGAAAGCAATTCACAACGTCTTCTGAATACAAATCTTGAAGATCTAGCTGTGACTAATCACGAAGATAATAATTTTTGAAAGCAATTCACAACCTAATTGCCCGGTTATGATAAGGTAATGATGCTGTGACTAATCACGAAGATAATAATTTTTGAAAGCAATTCACAACCTATAGTATCTATTAATCTATCAGCATCAAGCTGTGACTAATCACGAAGATAATAATTTTTGAAAGCAATTCACAACCGCTTCAGTATTCACCAAAATTTTAAGTTTGCTGTGACTAATCACGAAGATAATAATTTTTGAAAGCAATTCACAACTATCTCCCCAAATGTAATTGTCACCATCAAGCTGTGACTAATCACGAAGATAATAATTTTTGAAAGCAATTCACAACACTGTTCTAATGCTTCCAGTGTTTCAGCCTGCTGTGACTAATCACGAAGATAATAATTTTTGAAAGCAATTCACAACAAACATCTTCACCACGATTTTTTCGACGTTGCTGTGACTAATCACGAAGATAATAATTTTTGAAAGCAATTCACAACTACTCCCTATGATAGAACTTGTAAGGGTCTGCTGTGACTAATCACGAAGATAATAATTTTTGAAAGCAATTCACAACGCCTTAGTTGATGAAGATATTTTCAATTACGCTGTGACTAATCACGAAGATAATAATTTTTGAAAGCAATTCACAACCATATTCGATTGTAAACTGTCCTTCTGAAAGCTGTGACTAATCACGAAGATAATAATTTTTGAAAGCAATTCACAACAAAAACAGAACAAACGTACCGGTATCGGTTGCTGTGACTAATCACGAAGATAATAATTTTTGAAAGCAATTCACAACTCATGTTCAAACGACCGAGACGAGGAGGCAGCTGTGACTAATCACGAAGATAATAATTTTTGAAAGCAATTCACAACCAGTAATTAATCCTTTCATTTATGCAGTTTGCTGTGACTAATCACGAAGATAATAATTTTTGAAAGCAATTCACAACACTATATGTATTATCTTCGACCAAAGTTCCGCTGTGACTAATCACGAAGATAATAATTTTTGAAAGCAATTCACAACAGAACGCTTTTGCTATGTATTACAAGTTTGGCTGTGACTAATCACGAAGATAATAATTTTTGAAAGCAATTCACAACTAGTGCAGATATCTGTCTAAAATTTTTTCAGCTGTGACTAATCACGAAGATAATAATTTTTGAAAGCAATTCACAACGCTCTGAGAAGCGTCCTGAAATAGTGTGAAGCTGTGACTAATCACGAAGATAATAATTTTTGAAAGCAATTCACAACTTTGTTTTTATCTCTAACTGTTTCATGGTTGCTGTGACTAATCACGAAGATAATAATTTTTGAAAGCAATTCACAACGATAAAAAACAAACCCTTTACGGCCTTAACGCTGTGACTAATCACGAAGATAATAATTTTTGAAAGCAATTCACAACTAGTTAGCTCTTTTGGAGTTTTTATTCCAGGCTGTGACTAATCACGAAGATAGTGATTTTTGAAAGCAGTTCACAACCATGCCTTTTCCAACGTCTGAATATCTGGTGCTGTGGCTAATCACGAAGGTGATAATTTTGAAAGCAATTTACAACTTCTCTTGGTGACTCATAGCTAGTTTTATTGCTGTAACTAATCACTAAGATAATAATTTTGAAAGCAATTCACAACGTTCGTTAAATCATACCGGTTCCTGGCGATGCTGTGATTAATCACGAAGGTAATAATTTTTTGAAAGCAATTCACAACGTCGTTTTCGATTCGGATTAATCTCTTTTCGCTGTGACTAACCACGAAGGTAATAATTTTTGAAAGCAATTCACAACAACGAATTCGTTACGCAAAATATTTCCAATGCTGTGACTAATCACTAAGATAATAAAGATTGAATGCAATTCACAACAGTCCTCCGCATGGGGTCTTTGTGCTCTAAGCTGTGACTAATCACGAAGATAATATTTATTGAAAGCAATTTGACTGATCACGAATGTAATAATTTTCGAAAGCAATTCACAACTTAGTTGATTTGGTATTGTGGGTTTCCGTAGCTGTGACTGATCTCGAAGATAATAATTTTTGAAAGCAATCCACAACAGTAAATTTACGATAATTCGTGTAGTTAAAACTGTGACTGATCACGAATATAACAATTTTTAAAAGCAATTCACACCAATCGAGTTGTAACTGTTTCATAATTTAGTGCTGTGACTGATCACGAAGATAATATTTTTTGAAAGCAATTCACAACTAAATCAAAAAGCTACACTTTGGTTAGTTTGCTGTGACTGGTCACGAAGGAATAATTTTTGAAGGCAATTCGCAACTGATAAACTGGTCTTCCGGAAGGTTGAAGAGCTGTGATTAATCACGAAGGTAATAATTTTGAAAGCAATTCACAACACATGGTCTCTTTTAGTTCAGTCCAGGTTTGCTGTGATTAATCACGGAGGTAATAATTTTTGAAAGCAATTCACAACGTTGTGTTTGTGATTTGAATCCGGTAAATGGCTGTGACTAATCACGAAGATAATAATTTATGAAGGCAATTCACAACTCCATGGAAAAACATGGAAGAAATAGAAAGAGCTGAGACTAATCACAAAGATAATAATTTTGAAAGCAGTTCACAATTGGGGTTAACAAACAATGGATGAAATGCCGGTTGTGACTAATCACGAAGATAGTAAATTTTGAAAGCAATTCACAACTACTTCCGTATTGACGAATTGTAATCCAATGTTGTGACTAATCACGAAGATAGTAAATTTTGAAAGCAATTCACAACTGTATCGCCTGTAGGTGATAATAAAACACTGCTGTGACCAATCACTAAAGTAATAATTTTCGAAAGCAATTCACAACCATTTCCGTGAGAACTTCACTCAAAGGCACTTGTAACTAATCACTAAGGTAACAATTTTTTGAGAACAACTCACAGCCATGAGCCTCATTACTTCCGGGAATTAAATGCTGTGACTAATCACTAAGGTAATAATTTTTGAAAACAATTCACAGATAACTACTAATATGTTTCCCCATTGGTTTGGCTATGACTACAAGAAGATACTAATTCTCGAAAGCAATTCACAATTTATTTGATAGTCTAGGTTCATGATTGAAAGCTGTGATTAATCACTAAGGTAATGATTTTTGAAAGCAATTCACAACTTAACAGCACATATACCAATGAAACAAGCGCTGTGACTAATTACTAAGATAATAAATTTTGGAAGCAATTCATATCTATGCAATGTATCGTGAAAGGTTTTAGGCTGTTGTAAGTGGTTGGAAAGATAGTAATTTTTGCAATTCATAATCGTTTATCCATTACTATTGCCATTGTTATTTCCAATGTAGCTCCTTTCAATTATATTTTTGAGTTATGTCTCAAATAACTAGTTTCTTAGCTATATCCAATGATATGGTTTATCCTTACGATTGATATAGCAGTGCATATCCTCTTTTTTAAGTTCGGGGAAAAATTCTATAGCTTTATCAATTGCATAATTTGGAAGGAAATGGATTTCGTCACGAATTGCTTTGACTACTTTTTCGTAAGTATAAAATTCTACAATTCTATCAATGTCGTTTTGATTGCCACGTTCAACAATACGGGCAATAATTGACTTATAGGCTTTATCTAGATCCATCTCATCTAAATCAAAATCCCAAAAAAATGAAGGATCAATATCAAAACTTGGTCTTTTTTTATTTCCTGTTTTCATAGTATAAATTTACTGAATAATAGTGATATATAAAAGTTTAATGCTTGAATCCACGTCTCTTTTGTTTATTATTTTGCTCTTTGATTTCAGTAAATTTAAGTAATGGGTTATGTACTGACTTTTTTAATCTCTCCTCTATCTTTTGCCAGGTTATATCTTTACTTTTTATCATCTTTACTTGTACATTCCTATCGATATTGTCGTGATGTAGTAAACTTAATGCAGCAAGTGAGGGATTTCCTCCGTATTTTTTTTGATAAAAATCAAGATAAGTCTTAAGGGAATTATGTTCTAATAGAAAATGCATATCAACGAAATCTTTAATTCTGCTTCCATCTTGAAATATAGCGTGAAGTTTCATAGCGCCTATATCCTCAAGGGATGCCAGCCTAATGTCTTCTTTTGTTATTATTCTAGGTAATTGCCATGGATACTGATGGGCAAGGATATCGACCTTGATTTCAGATATTTTCAAAAGTAATGTGTTTTCAAATGTATTTTTAATTTCTACAGGATAGTTATTCGAAAGATAGTTTAGGACAGACTTCTCATTAAATGGTTTAGTTGTAAACAGATCAATATCAATACTTAAACGATGGCCAAGCATTAGACTGAGTGCGGTACCACCTACCAGGGTAAAGTCCTTTAGTCTTTCTTCTTTCATTAGTTTTTGAAGAAGTTCCCACATTTCCTTACTGACAGTTTCTTTATGTAGCATATTTCATTTTTCAGAAAATTAAATCTGCAAATGATGTATACCTTTACAATGGCGTTGCAAGGAACTATTTGGCTTTGATTATCAATGAAAGCTAAATTATCAGCCTTTTATTGATGGAGATATTAGTAAGTGGAATTACAATTTTTTTCTGTTGGCAGTTAGTATCTGCATAATGATACAGTCCACTTAAATTTTGACATAGTTTGTTCTTCTAATTGGCTCTTATAATTCTAAGAAGTCCGCCTTTTAGTTGGATACCTTAAAATCTACAATATGTAGATGGCTTGATTTGTACTTTTTAAAAGCTTAATGCGAACCAGCTTTATAAAAAGGAATGCTTCTAAAATTATGTTTTTAAGAAAGGATATATTACCTATTAAAATGCGTGCGATTTTACAACTACACGGAGAAGTTAGGAGCTCATTCGCAACTTTGAAAGTCCTTACGTCCTAACAAAGTTGCTACTTCGCTCTGTGAGACTTTTGAATTGGTAAGAAATTTTGATTTGGTCTACGAATATGATTTTAATTTGTAATTCTGTTTTTTATGAGGCTTTTCGTATTTGTTTTTCATCTTTTCAAATTCATTATTAATACGACAAGTTTTGTCGTTTAAACCTTATATTTTTGTGAAATAAGTATAATTTGATGTTTTTAAAAATATAATTGTTTTCTTTTAAATGCGAATGTCTATTGTTTCTTAAAAAATGTTAAATTTGCTGCATTATTAAAAAAACTAATTATCAACTCAAAAAAAACACGGGAATGAAAAAGATCTATCTCAGTGCATTTATCTTATGTACAGCCCTGGGTATCCATGCCCAGGAAGTGGTGTGGCAGAAAGATATAAAGTCCTCAGCCCAGGATTTTTTAAGCCAGATCACTACGACAATTGACGGACAGTATCTTATTACGGGAAGCAGCATTCAAACTGATAAGCTTCAACAAAACAGCAGACAAAACAATGGTTATGACTTTCACCTGATTAAATTAAATCAACAGGGAGGACAGGTTTTTGAGAAGTATTTTGCCGGAAACAATCACGACTATTTATCTTCAACGGTTACTACTCAGGACGGTGGGTTTCTGATTTCTGGAACTTCATATTCAGGAAAGGGGTTGGATAAAAAGGAGGATTCTAAAGGTGGCTCCGACATTTGGTTAATTAGAATCAATGAATTTGGAGATGAATTATGGCAGAAAACCCTAGGAAACTCATCAGATGAAGAAGCAAGATCTGTGATTCAGACTACAGATCAGGGATTCATGGTTGCTGGAAGTGTACAAAATTCCTCTAAAGGTTATGGGTCAAAAGATGTTCTGATCATTAGATTAGACAAGGACGGAAAAACACTATCTGAACAAACATTAGGAGGGCGAGGTTTAGATGAAGTAGAAAAGATGGTCCCTACCCGTGATGGCGGAGCTTTATTAGGCATCTATTCCAGAAGCTGTGTAAGTGGTTCTAAGAAAACTGAAAACTTCGGCGAAGGCGATTACTGGATTGTAAAGCTTGACAAAAACGGAAAAGTGGAATGGGAAAAGAATTTTGGAGGAAAAGGAGATGATCATATCAGAACCCTTGCATTAACTTCAACTGGCTTTATCATTGCTGGAGAATCCAGATCAGAAAGATCAGGCAATAAAACAGTAGGTCTAGAAGAAGGAACAGACCTTTGGCTGATTGCTTTAAATGAAAGAGGAGATGAACAGTGGCAGAAGTCTTACAATTTGGGTAACAGGGATATCCTGATGGGTATTAGCGTTCTTCATTCAGCAGATGATAAATCTTCAAAGGGAATCTTATTGGGAGGCTATACGCAGGCTGAAGGAAGAATTGAAACTGATGATGAAACCTTCTGGATGCTATACCTTGACCAGAATGGAAATGAGCAGTGGAGAAAACATATAAAAGGAGAATCCAGGCAAAAAGAAGAGAGACTTTCAGACCTAAAGCTAAACAGAGACGGTTCTATTATTCTGGCGGGAACCAGCGCAGAAGAGTTTGGTAAAGAGAACTGGAAAATTGTGAAACTGGGAGATAAACAGGTTGATCAGTTAATTGAAAAATATGATATCAAGATATACCCAAATCCTGTATCAGATTATGCTTATGTAGAAATGGGCTTTGATTTTAAAGACGCTGATATTCTGCTGTATGACATGAGTGGAAGACAACTTCAGAGTATTAAAACCAAAAACAGAGTGACTAAGATAAATACCCAGGCTTTGGTTCAGGCAGCTTATCTGGTGACTATAAAAACTGATTCTGGTAAAACTGCAAATGCAAAACTTATTAAAAAATAAACACGAATGAAAAAAATATTGATAATAATAGCGCTAACGGTAAATATTTTACTTTTTTCGCAAAGTTCGCAGAAGCAAACAATTCCATATATCCCCAAAGTATCGTCCCCTGAAGTTTACAATTTGGAATTATATGGTAATTATCCTGTTGATCCTTCAACAGGTGTTCCTAAAATTGATATACCATTGTATATAATTAAAAGTGGAAGTTTATCATTGCCAATCTCACTTTCATATCATGCTAGTGGTATTAAGCTAAACCAAGAAGCTTCTTCAGTAGGGTTAGGATGGGTGCTAAACGCAGGAGGAATGATATTTCGTAATTTACAAGATATTCCTGATGATAAACCAAATGGCTTCTTAACAGGTGGAAATTCTATACCTGTATATAATGATATAAATCAACTTAGCAGTAGCAGTACTCTACTCGGAACGATTGGTAATAATTCAACCATTAAAAGATATTATAATTTTAATGAATATGAAGAAGGAAGTGGAAATTCTTCTTTTCATCAAGATAAGACTCCAGATCAATTTAATATCTCGACGAATGTGGGACTTTCTGGGGCATTTTATATAAATAATGAGGGGAAAGTTGTGAGTGCAGAATTTGATCCTCAAAAGATAGACGCAGTATTTGGGATCGGGAGTATTATTGTGAAAGACGAAAAAGGGACTATCTATAGATTTGGAAAAAGCCTTGAAAATAAAGATAATTGGGAAACGGTGTGGGACACTAAAATGCGAAGTGAAACTGATGGAAATACAAGTTATGATGCTCAGCCGTCACTATATACTTCTTCGTGGTATCTTTCCGAAATTATATCTGCTGATAAAAAAGACACTATTAATATTGAATATGTAAAGTACAGATCAAAAACATATAGAACATTTTCCTCTGAAAATAAGATCCGTATGATCGATAATGTTGGAGGTGTACCTACAGGTAGTAAACAATATTTAGAAACTGAAGTAGATGTTTTGGTTATGGATAAGCTAAAATATAATGATGGATATGTAGAATTTATCAGAAATGAAGATCGTCAAGATGTTTATCCACTAAATAATCGTCCACCGAGAATTTCAGGTTTAATAGTATATAATAAGCAAAACAAATTAATTAACAAAATAATTTTTGATAATAATGATTACTTTGAAAGACCGAAGATTACGGATGTTAATTATTGGTTTATGGATTTTTATAAAAAAAGTCTAAAACTAAATTCAGTAAAGTTTTATGACCAACAAAATGATCTAATAAATCAATTCAAATTTGGATATGATTATAGTTCTCCTCTACCGGCAAGAGAATCAACTTATGGAATAGATTATTGGGGATACTATAATGGAAAAAATAATAACACAACTTTACTACCTACAGTGTTATTTGATAATGCATTATTTGAAAATTTATTTTCACCTGATGCCTTAATTAAAGGAACGTTAACTAACGAAAATCGTCAGGCAAACTTTAATTATATGAAATCGGGAGTGCTTAATAAGATTACCTATCCTACAGGTGGTTCAACAACATATGAATATGAACCAAATTATTTTTTAACAAAACAACAGGAGCTAGGATTGGGAGTTTTTCAGGCAGGAGCAAGTGCATATGCGTTAAAATCTAGTTCTGGTTGTACTGATGAATCAGGACTCATTGCTTCACCTCATACCATAAAAGAATATCAAATTACGCAACAGCCTCTAGGAACAGTAAATTTCGCGATCATGTTATCAGGACACTACAGTTTAGGACAACCTTTAACAGCAACAATAACTGTTGATGGTGAAACAAAAACAGTAACTCATGGACCAACTGGATCCAATAATATTAAAACTGAGTCAATGACATTTTTTATTCATCAAGGCTCTCACATTAAAATTGATTTAGATACCAAAAATGCAACAGGTCCATCAAGTGGAAGCCCATGTAATAGTCCGTTTATATCTGTTTCAGGTACATATAAATATTATGCTCCTGTACCTCCCGAAAGTATTCAACCTACACAGGCTGGAGGATTAAGAATTAAAAATATTATTAATACGGATAGTAACAATACAGTTTTGTCAAAAAAATCATATGATTATGGTTCTAAAAAAGTTAATAATATTGGTATTGGAAAAATATTAACTAACCCTTTTGATTTTGACAATTTCTATAACAGGAAAACAAGAGTAATTATGGGAAATATTACTCACGTAAGATTGATGAATATTATTAGTTCAAACCCCATGGTAGAAATATCTCATAGTAATGGATCGCCTGTATTTTATGACAAGGTGACTGAATATATTGTAGATAATGAACAGGAAAATAATAAACTTGGGAAAATAGAATATTATTATAAAGAAAAAGATGTAGATAAAATATATACAACTAACATATTTATTCCGTATCCAAGATATATTTATCCTGAATGGAAAAAAACGAATCTTATTGAGACTATTTCATACAAAAAAGAAGGAACTAATTATATTCCTGTTAAAAAAGAGGAAAATTTTTATGAAAAGTTTATTGAAAATAGAATCAGGACGGTTAATGTATTTGAACAAGATAATGAATCTAATGTGGGAATAATTAATGGTGGTAATTATGAACAAAATCCAGAAAGGTTCTATTATTTTAATGATTACGTATCAATAGGACGAGTAGCATTAACAAGTAAAAAAATTACAGATTATATGTATGGAAGTCAAACAGATTCCTTAACTACAAAAATCAGTTATCTTTATAGTAATCCTCAACATTATCAATTAACAAAAGAAATTATTACTTCTGCCGATAATATTTTAATCGAAAAAGATTATGCATATGCCCACGAAAAAGCTAATCAAAAGTTGATCAATGCCAATATGGTAGGTGTTCCATTGGAAACAGCGGTAAAGAAAAATGACAAAACCATCAGTAAATCTGAAATAAAATATGATAATCCATTGAATTTGTTCCCAAGTTCTGTCTTATCTACCGATTTGCAAAATAATCAATATACAGAAGTCACTTATGACAAATATGATACTAAAGGCAATCTGCAGCAATATACTACAAAAGCAGGTGTTCCTGTCACAATAATTTGGGGATATAATGAAACTCAGCCTATTGCAAAGATTGAAGGTGCAACATATGATCAGGTTTCGGGATTGATATCTGCAATTATCTCAGCATCCGATTCTGATGCTCAGGCTTTATCAAATAATGATGAAACGTCACTTTTATCAGTACTAAATACATTTAGAAATAGTTTACCAAACTATCTGATTACCACTTATACTTATGATCCATTGATTGGGGTGCGAAGTATTACGCCATCGTCAGGAATCAGGGAGAATTATCTCTATGATTCAGCAGGCAGACTTCAGAAAGTAGTAGATGTAAATGGTCAGGTTGTAAAAGAGATGAAATACAATTATAAAAACTAAAACTGATGAAAAAAATAAAAATTCAGATAGGAGTATTACTCCTATCCAACTTAACATATGCCCAGCTCACTACACTTCCTAATACTGAAAATTATGTTCAGTCCAAAACTTATCTGGACTATAATGGTACTTCAGTTATAAAATCTTCAGAAACTGTACAGTATTTTGACGGTTTGGGAAGACCCAAACAAATCGTCAATGTAAAGGCCTCTCCGCTAGGACGAGATGTTGTTACTCCCATCAAATACGATGCGTTCGGAAGACAGGTTCAGGACTACCTTCCTGTTCCCCAGGGGGGAACTCTCAATGGAGCCATTACTCCTGATCCATTATCAAATGTAAGCAGTACCCCTTATGGAACAGAGAAAATCTATTCAGAGAAGATTCTTGAGAATTCACCCTTAGACCGTATTTTAAGCCAGAAACAAGTTGGAAACGCTTGGGGTAATAAGCCTGTACAATTTGGATATGATGCCAATGCAGATGGTGAGGTTAAAAAATACACTGCCACTTTTAGCTATACCAATTTTGAATCAAAACTAATATTATCAGGCTCCTATGGAATAGGGCAGTTGTATAAAAATACGGTTACTGATGAAGACGGCAACTCAACCATTGAGTTCAAAAATGGACAAGGCCAGGTTGTATTGGTCAGAAAAGTAATCAGTGCTACAGAAAATGCTGATACCTACTATGTTTACAATGATTATAACCAACTGTCTTATGTGATTCCTCCCAAAGCTTCAGTACAAGCAGATCCCAATACTGTTCTTAATAATTTATGTTACCAGTATAAATATGATGGGAGAAACCGCCTGGTAGAAAAGAAACTTCCCGGCAAAGGCTGGGAATATATGGTGTATAATAAAGCTGATCAGCTTATCCTGACCCAGGATACAGTTCTTAAAGATAAAGGGCAATGGCTCTTTACTAAATATGATCAGTTTGGAAGAACCGTTTACACGGGAATCACAAATAATCCTGCCAGCAGGGCGTCAATGCAAAACAGTATTAATGCCAATGCTAATTTATATGAAACCAGGACTGCTACAGCAGGATGGACCTTAAATGGCATGCCCGTATATTATACTAAACTTTCGACTCCTACCGGTGTTACTCAGGTCTTAAGTGTTAATTATTATGATAACTATCCTGTATATAGTTTTAATCCGGCATTCCCTTCAACGATCCAGGGAGAACCTGTACTTTCCGGAACGCCTACAGCGGATGGAAGAAGTACTAAAGGACTTCCTGTGATGAGCTTTGTAAAGAATATTGAAGATGATAACTGGACAAAAAACTACACTTATTATGATCAAAAGGGGAGGGTTATTGGAACTCATTCCATCAATCATTTAGGAGGCTATACCAGAGCAGAATCTGAGCTGGATTTTACAGGAACACCCAAGAAAACAATTACGAATCATAAGAGATTAGCCAGTGAGCCGGGAGTTACTATTACGGAACGTTTTGAATACGATAATCAGAACAGATTATTGGTTCATAAGCATCAGGTAGATGATAACCCAGAACAGATTCTTACAGAAAACAGTTATAATGAACTAGCTCAACTTACCAACAAAAAAGTAGGGAATAATCTGCAAAGTATTGATTATACCTATAATATAAGAGGGTGGATGACGGATATTAATAAAGGACAGATGTCAGCTCCTGATTTAGGCGGAAAATTATTTTCCTATAAAATCAAATACAATGAAATGACAGGGATAGAAAATCCCGATTCGACTTTGTTTTCTGGTAAAAACGTAAAGCCAAAGTACAACGGGAATATTGCAGAAGTTGACTGGAGAGCCGTAGAATCTATAGGAGCCAATCCGCCTTTGGAGCCTAAAAGATATGGTTATGCATATGATGCCTTGAACAGATTGACAGCAGGATATTATCAAAACCCTATGAATCGTTATAGTAAAGAGCATACAGAATCCTTGACCTATGATCTGAATGGAAATATTACAAACCTTTACAGAACTTCTGCGGTAGAAGGAAATAATACAGCTGCTACCGTCATTGATGAGCTGGAATATATTTATGGACCCAATAATCTAACCAATCAGGTATCTGTGATTAAAGACCATAAGAACAATCCTTCAGGATATGAGGGTGGAGGAGGAACGATTCAGTATGATATCAATGGAAATATGTGGCAGATGCCGGATAAAAACATCACCAAAATCACCTACAACCATCTGAACATGCCCAATAGAATAGAGTATGGAACTTTAGGGCTTTCGGGAATGCATAATTACCTGTACCGAGCAGATGGAGTTAAGATTCAGAAAAAACTTCCCAAAAGTGAATGTGGGATTATCAATTGTTATACGATAACCGGTATCACAGATTACCTTGATGGATTTCAATATTATCATAATGAATCCGATAACAACGGTGGAGGTGGTATTGATGAACTCCGTATGATCTCCGAAAAGTTGAAATATGCTTATGAACAGCAGGCTTACAGTGTAGAAAATGGAATTGTTACCGCGGAGAACCAGCAATTGAATACTCCTTTAGGAATAACAACAGTTAAGACTCCTCAGCTTATGTTTTTTCCTACGGCAGAAGGATTTTATGATTACGGGAAAGATCAGTATATTTACCAATATAAGGATCATTTGGGAAATACAAGGATAAGTTTCGCCAGAAACAGCGCAGGAGCTCTTGAAGTCACAGATTCTAATGATTATTATCCATTTGGGATGAACCATCTGAAGACTGGAAATGCGTTCTTTGGATCTGGTAGTTATAAGAATTACAAGTATCAAGGACAAGAGCTGCAGGAGACTGGTTTTTATAGTTTTAAGTGGAGAAATTACATGCCGGATGTAGGAAGGTTCTTTAATATAGATCCGCTCGCAGAAGAATATCCCACATGGGCTCCTTATGTATTTAGCGGAAATAGAGTTATTGATTCTAGAGAACTTGAAGGACTAGAACCATATTCTGTACATAAATCATATCAAGAAGCTTCAGAAAACTTTGGAAGTCAGTATAATAATATGTCAATCAGGATGAATGGAGAAATTGGCACTAGATTTTATAAAGGTACAAACTCTAATGGAACTTATTATTCATATACGAAGCCTATATCAGCTGGTCCAAACTCAGGAGCTGTAAATTCTAATCTTGCCGATGATCCTCCAAAAGGTACAGTTCAGGTTGGAATAGGACATACACATGGCGAGGGTGATGAAGTAGATTTAGGTAATGGTTATTATAGTCCTGGACAAGATAGACCTTCGGATTATGGCTCAGAAATGGGAGATATTTCAGAATCCATAAAGGCATCTAAAGAAAATCCAAATTTTGAAGGTGATATAGTAATAACTCCAGGAGGTTATGGATTTATATATGGACCTGGAACGAAAAATGGCACAGATGTAAATAAAATGAGACCAGATTTTAATAACATGCCAAAAGATCCAAATTTAAAGAAAAATCCAACTAATAAGAATACTGAAAAAATAACACCTGTTATACTTCCAACTGGAGAAACAGAAGATAATTATATTCAACAACCAAAAAATAACTATAACCCTTAAAATGAAAAAGCAAATTATAATATTATTGTTAAGCTTTTTTTTCATAAATATATATGGGAAAAGCGTTGCTGTCAAACACACAACTAAAAATATAACTGTTCATATATCTTGCTTTTCTTATAGAGAAGAGATCAATAACGGGATTATAATTGGTGAATACGCAAAAGAGTTGTCCAAAAAGTATAATTATACAGATTCTATAGAAATCTTTCTTGAAATGATCCCAAGCAAGCAAACTGAATATTCTTTTCTTCCTAAAAAAAATATTTTTTTACATGTGCAAGCTAATAAGTTTAACTTATTAGAAAACCTTAAACTCATCGAATTTGCTATCCTAAATAAAAATAAAATTTGTAGCAAAATAGATTTTAACAAAATATTAAAAAGTTCAAACTCTAATCAAATAGATGATGTATTAATGTTATTAATTGAACGACCGAATAAAGTTAAGCAATTAGAGAATACTTCTGATTTTTCTTATTATATTCAAAACAATCAATATTATATTTATAAAAAAACAACTAAAGAAATATTATTTAATAGTCCTACTGTTTATCTATTTAAAACAATAGCATATTCAAGACCTTTAATCTTTATTAGCAATCATGAGTTTTATTATAAAAACTTAAATGGCGAGCTAAAATTCATGTCGTTTAGCAATGAGAATATATTATCTGAAGATAATTATCCACTTAAAGAATTTAATTATTTTGTTTTATTTAGTGTAGCGGGGAAAAGGAATAATAATTTAGCTATATTAAACTTAGAAAAGGATAAATTAATTGACAATTTAGAATGGTAAATTTATAAGTACCTCCCCCCTACCGCACGGTTGTATCCTGGGGCAGATAGTAAGTAACCTCATAAAATATGAGGTTACTTACAACTATAAGTACCAAGGATAAGAATTGCAAGATACTTGTTTCTATGGTTTTAAGTGGCGGAATTATATGCCGGATATAGGCAGGTTCTTTAATATTGATCCTTTGGCGGAAAAATTCCCTTATAACAGTACATATGCATTTGCAGAAAACAGAGTTGTTGACGGCAGAGAATTGGAAGGCTTAGAATGGGTATCAAGTAGAAACTTAGAAACCAAGACTGCAATTTACATCTTACATATAAGCCTGCAAATAATACCGTAGGAGTTCTTTCTAATGCACAAATGTCTGCATTACTTCAAGATCGTGAAGCTCAAATTGTATCATCCTTTGGAGAGAAAGATTCTGCTGGAAATCAAGTTAATATTACTTTCAGTCAGAGTGACAAATCTACTATGATCTGGGAATATAATACTGGTTATGATAAAAATAATGTTGATGATTTTAAAGGACAGAGTCAAGAGTTCTTTGATAATGCTACATATTTTACTAATGGAATGACAGATACTAATAACAATATACAGACAAATAGAACTCAGATTAATGTTTTTACTACAGAAGGACTTGGTGCTGATGAAAAAACAGGTCAATTAGCTTTTAATAATAAAAATATATCTGCTGTTGCTAAAACAGGTGCTCATGAAACAGGTCATACATTAGGAATAAAACATAATGATAAAACAACTTTAAAATCCTCTCCAGATAATTTAATGCGAGAAGGAGGTCCAGGTAAGAAAATAACTCCAGAACAAGGAACTAATGCTATTAAATTAGTAGAAGAACAACAACATTAGATCGTAAATTAAAATATAATAATGTGATGTATAAACTTTTTATTGTTTTTTTATTAAGTTCTCAAACTTTATTAAGTCAAGCAATTCAATGGTCAACGGATCGGAAGTTGGATTTTAAAGATTTTGCTCCTCCTACACATGAGGAAGATAATAGTACAGGTGCAGAATCATATATTGGAATAGATTATAAAATTGTTTCTAATTCCATATGGACTGGTAAGATCAAAATAAAAATAGATGCGATATTTTATCCTGAAAAATCATGGGTTAATAAAAAATATATTGCTAATAGTCATATCCTGAATCATGAACAAAAGCATTTTGACATTGCTCATGTATTTGCTGATAAACTTCAAAATATTATAAATAGCCAAATTAAAGGCACAAAAGATTATAATGATAATTTTCAAAAATTATACGACGAGAATTTTGTTGAGTATAGTGCTTTTCAGGTTAGGTATGACTTAGAGACTGAACATGGCGCAAATTTGGAACAGCAAAATAAATATAATGATATTATTGAGAGTATGGTAAATGATACATTAAATGAAAAAGAACATAAGAACAGAAAGTAAGGAAATAACAATAACCCTGGAGATCCTTTGAAAATATAAATTTTCAATTGGGTCCGAATTATTCTCTGTAAGAGAATAAAATAACACCCTTTATTTAGTATTTTATCTCAATACTCCGTTTGATGTCAATTTCATTTTTCACTAATACATAAATCCGTATCGATTTAGACTGCACCCAAAAGTTTAGACAAAATTAAACAATATTATTATATGAAAGAGTTCGGTACTCTACCGGACTCTTT